>JAGNSM010000031.1 GCA_017988045.1 Fusobacteriaceae bacterium | reverse complement strand
TTCCCTGTAAATTCTTTTAATAGTTTACTTATTTTATAATTAGGCTGTTTCAGAATCATTGCTATTTCTTTTAAACTTGCTTCCTCATAGTTTTCATCTATATATTTTAGAACTTTAGAAACAATCTTGTTATCATAGTTCATATCTGAATAAAAGTCACTAGAATCCAAATTCATCAAAAGTTCGGTAATTAACATTCCTATTAAAAACTGCATTCTTATATTTTTTAGTGGGTGAGTATTATACATCTCTTCTACTATGTTTTCTATTATATTTTGAACACTTCCAATATTTCCCACATGAAAATATATGTATTCCCCTTTTTTCGTTCCTCCATAAATTGAAGTCAAAAGAAATTTACTTATAATATTTTCTCCATCAAATAGGGAAACTATATTATCGAAAAAATCTGGTTTAATTATAAAATTTATTATAATATCATCTTGATTAGTCATATCTATTTCATGCTCTATAAATTGGTTTAAAAGTACCATTTCCCCTTTTCCTAAAATAATTTCTTTATTATTTATCTTTTGAACCATTTTTCCGTTATAAACATAAGCTAACTCTATAAAATTATGAGAATGTTTTGGAGTTTTTATAAATCTCGTATGTTTTTCTACTGAAATATACTGATCTTTAAAAAATTCTTTGTTGATGGATTTTTTAAAAGCATGATTAAAATTTTTATTCTTTAACAATTCATGTTCTCTTTCGGTTAAAGAACTTAATTTATTATAAATTTCCTCATTAAGCATTGTTTTACCTCATTTTTTCTTATTTAAATGATACCTCTCAGCTCAATTTTTTGAATTTTTTAGTCTTTTTTCAAATCTAATTCGGGTTTGCTTTACTATATGTAAGGTCTAAATTTATAGTATTTCCAATTTTTTGTAGGAGCACATTGCATGTGCCCAAATAAATTATATTCAGAAATGATATTAAACAAAAAGGTAAAAATTTTGATGACTTTGAAAATACAGGGCACGTGTAACGTGCCCCTACATAATATAAATTCATATTTTACATCTAAAATTATACGGGGTTGAGCCCTAAGAAATAATACTTTATTAATTAAATATAAGTTTTCCAGTTACAGTGTCTCTTTTATATTTTTTGAAGAAATTCCAGATATATTGAGCTTCTGGTTTATAGTTCCAATGAGCTAAATCTTTAATTGCTGCTAGTTCCATAACCACACCATTTTTATTAGATAATGTTCCTACTAACATATCTTTTTCACCAAGTTTTGTCCATTTTTGATTATTTAGAGCTATTCCATAATACTCGTTAGCTTTCATATCAATGTTACTTACCTCTAATCCGTTTATTTTTTGATAAGCTTGTAATGAACTGAATATACGTACATTTTTATCTGTATCCCATACTTGGAATCCAAATAAGTATTTTGTTCCAAATTTGCTACTTCCATCTACAGGAATCATTTGGAAAAAATCATGATCTCCACATAAGTAAAGTAATGGAACTTCTCCTTTAGAATAAGCGTCAGCTGTTTTTGTAACTTCATCTGCAAATACATTAACTCCAGAAGTTATTCCTACTCCTGCAAACACATCACTATGTTTTAACCCTAATAAGAAAGATTCTGCTCCACCTATTGAAAGTCCATTCAAATAAATTTTTTCTGGATCAACTTGTGGATATTTTACAAGTAAATCTTTAATTAAGTTCATAACCCCTTCTTCACCTAATCCATCAACTTTAAAGAAGTTTACATCTTTTGGTTGCCATTCAGGTGACACAACTATAAAGTTTTCTTTCGCAGCAAGTTCAGGCCAACCTGTTGTATCTCCTTGTATTCTCGGGTCATTTTGATTTCCATGTAAACTCACTACTAAAGCCATACTTTTATTTTTTGAAGTTTTAACAGTTTTTGGCACATACTCAAACCAAGTGTATTTTCCGCTCATACCTGTTACATTTTTGTCAATTTCTTGATTATAACTTATTCCTATATCTTCAAAATTAGTTATTGACTCAATTAAGTCATAGTTTGATGTAGCTTTTCTTGCATCAAGCATGTAAAATTCAGCTATACTATTATGTTGACGATAATTCTTTGAAAAAACACTTTTCCATGCGTTGTCAAAAGCTTCAGCTAATGTTTCTTTCTTCTTTGAAGCAACTGCAACTGTTTGTAATGTTTTAGTCTTATTTGTACATATTTCATAAGTGCCTTTTTTGATTTTATTTGTAGTACCATTTACTTTTTTATAAGAATCCGCTACTTTTTTATTCGCATTACTTACATAGACAGGAACAACATCTTTTGGAGCTAAACCTTCTTTCATTTCTCCGCCATAAACCATCATTCCTGCTATAAAATAATTTACTTGCGAAACATAATTATTAACAAATGTTGCACCATCATCAATTCCGATTACTTTTACGTTATTGATTGCTGGCCCAACTAAATCAATAAATGCTTCTTTATCTGCTTCACCGTAAGTTTTCCCATCAATAGGACTGATAACGTAAATTTGTCCTGCCCATTCTTTAACATTATTAAGCATTTTAAGCTGTGAAACAAGATTATTAGCTGTATCTTCCGTTTTATTTCCTGCAAAAATAAAATATTTTGGTGACAGAACATCACTTCTTATTGATTTGTAACCATCTTTTACTGCATCATAAAAATAATAGTTGTAATCTTTTATTTTATCATGTTTAACTAGACTAAGTTTTTTTTCAGAAACTACAGAATTAGATGTAACTTTTGAAACACTGTTGTCTTTTGTTTCTGCAAACAAAGGCATTGAACTTGTTATTATTAAAATTGCAGCTGTAAGTGTAACTAATTTTTTAACGTCTAATCTTTTTTTCATGGGATTCTCCTTTTTATTTTTTTGTTTTATTTATCATGGGGGTTCCCGACGGGAAACCCTGTTTTGGTCATTCACAAATATTATTCTGGCTAAATCATTTGATTTGGGTTTACCATCGGCAAACACCCTACCAAATCAATGTATTTCGTAGGGGCGAACCTATGTGTTCGACCATTTTTTAGATAATCTTTATTGGGGCAGAAACACAGGTCTGCCCTTACATGTCTATTCTTCTGGGCACATGCAATGTCCCCCTACCCTAATTTTAAATCAATTATCCCATTATAAGAGCTTATATCTACATAAATATAATTTTCATCTGTTTCGTAAAGGGGATAATCTTTTACACAATCTTTGTATCTGTTTTCAATACCCAGCGAGCATTTTTTTAAGTTTTGCGGGATTTCCAAATGCATGTTAATTACACCATTTTCTCTAACCCAGTTACTCACTATGGAACCCTTTACAGATTCATATTGGGACTTTACATAATTAATTTTTTCTTCAAAATAAGGTTTTATAAGTATATTATCTGCTCCAAATGAGTCATCCAAAATATTTATTCCCCCTAAACCTTGGTAAAACCATTGGACATAAGAACTAAACATCGCATGATTTTCTGAACCCTTTGAGTTATCTCCGGAAAATTCTTTTAGAGTCGTTTCGTCGTTCAGAAGCATTTGCGAAAAGCCCTTTGGACTATGGAGCCATTTGTAAATTATGTCGTTATGCCCGTATTTTGCCAATATTTCATAAGTCATACTTGTACCGAAGATACCACATTTAATCTCATAATCTGATAAAATTAGTTTTTCAGCTAGTTCTTTTGTCAAACTTTTGCCATCTTCGCTTAATTCAAAGTAAATAGCAAATACGTAACTTGTCTGGCTTCTATCAGCAAAAGTTCCATCTTCATTTTTGTACAATGCGATTATTTTATTTTTAAGTTCTTGGGAAATTTCTGAATATTTATTAAAATTATTTGTATGTCCTATAATATTTGAGAATTTTGACATCAAAAGCATATGATAATAGTAAAAACACGAAGCCGTAAAATTCAGTGCGGGCGAGTTTGATTTGTAATCTCCCTTTGAAGCTTCTCTGCTTCCCCAATCTCCAAGGCAACAGTTTGAAAGATAATCCAGTCCTAAATTATTAAGATATTCTGCTTGTTTTTCTAAGTACTGATATTCTTCAGAAATTATTCTTTTATTTCCGTAATATTTGTATAATTTGTCCATAATATAAGGATAGGCCAATTGCCAGCCTAGAGGTCCTGCTCCGTCCCCTGTTCCGTTACTTTTTATTCCCATAAAAGGAGCTGTTTCGGGAATTCCGCCGCTATCTCTCATATCGTTTCTGAAATCTTTTACGGTTTTTTCATAGATAGTTTCCGAATCAAACATAAAAATCTGTGACTCTGCAAGGGCTACAATATCTCCTCCATAACCTAATCTTTCTCTTGCACAGTCTTCAAATACAGACCTTGTATTATTTATTTTTGTTCTTTCGGCGACCTCATAGAGTTTGTTCAAAACTTCGTCTGAACATTCAAAACTACCTGATTTTTTAAGTTTAGTGTGAACATACAGAGCTTTTGCTTCCAATATGTTTTTTTTGTCTATTCCGCTTATTTCCACATATCTAAAAGAGTGATAAGTAAATTTGTTTCTGTAATTTATTTTACCTTCGGTCAAAAT
Organism: Fusobacteriaceae bacterium; assembly: GCA_017988045.1. Lineage (GTDB taxonomy): Bacteria > Fusobacteriota > Fusobacteriia > Fusobacteriales > Fusobacteriaceae > JAFGUR01. Next base: position 15,156 of record JAGNSM010000031.1, on the reverse strand, counting down.
ACAGATGTCTTTTTGCAAAGCCGCTCCAGTAAAACCTTTTCCTCCAGGAATTATAAAACCTTTTTCCACTTCTTTTCCCACAAAACCTGCCAAAGAAGAATCTCCATTAACAGTTTCGTCTTCGTTCAAAGTTTCTCCATAGATAAGTTCTACTTTTTGACCGTCTTTACCTAAAAAAGTTATATCTATAAAACCTTCTACCATCTCCTCAAAATCAATCAAGACATTACCTTTTTCGTTAACATAAAGCTTTTTTGCATCAATACTTTTACTTATTCCGATTTTATCTATATAACTTTTAATTAGTTTCCCACTGGGAGCTTCTGTCAAACTTGCCTTTTTCCATTTTGTATCTTTAAAATCAAAGTTATTATTAAGATTATTAAACAACCTAAAATCAATAATTTCTCCAAGATAAATATTATTAAAAAGATATTGCCCTTCCGCTACTTCCCAAGATTCATCAGTTGAAATATTTAAAAAATCATTTTCAGATTTTATTTTCAGGTCAGCTAATAGTTTAGGTTCTCCAATACTTAGAACATCTCTTAGATTATATTTACCAAAAAGTGTTAAAGGCGCTGGGTTATACCACCCATTTCCAAGTTCAACAAAAACAATGTTTTCTCCTTGAACCAAATATTCCTGAAGATTATAAGTATCGTAAAAAATTCCTTTTGAGTAATTTGTCCAGTCTGTATTGAGTTCTGCATTTCCGACTTTTTTCCCATTTACATAGAGATTATAATAACCAAGTCCAACTATATAAATAAAAGCTTCTTTAGGAGTTTCTTTAAGTTCAAAATCCTTTCTTAAAATAGTATTTCTTTTTTCCTTGTAATAATCTTCTTCTTTTTCAAGTTTTCTATCATCTGAGATCCATTTTCCCAAGAATTCCCCAAATATTCCTGTTCTAAATTTTTTATCTCCGTAAAAAACCTTTGAATTACTTGTAATTTCAATTTTCAGTATATAATTTGTTTCTGCTTCCAAATTTAAATTTTCAATAAAAATTATACTATCAGAAGATACTACTTTTTCTCCTTTGTAGACAATATCAGAATCCTTTTCGATTGATATTTGATAACTATCTTGTCTACTATTACAAGACCAGCTGATAATCAATGGAAATTTATCTAAGATTATGTTCTCTTTTTGATAGTTAATTTTTAATTCATATATCTCCATTAACCTATTCTCCTATCTACTTATTTTGAAAATCCTTGAGTTATAAGCTCAAGGATTTAATAATTTTTTATTTAAACTGTTTCTACTTTAGGAGCTTCTGTAGTTTCTTCCACTTTTTCTTCAGCTAAAGCTATATTATCAGATACTTTAAAGAAGAAGTACCAGATAACAAATCTTACTATTGTTGCTACAAGTTGGAATGCCGCTACTTTCCAGCTTCCTTGTATAAATCCTGAAATTATTACAGGAACCCCTGCAGGTGCCATAACTCCAGCTAATCTAGGCAACACATCAATAACAGTAAGGAAATAAGCCAGTCCTACTATTAATACTTCAGTAAATATATACGGTATTGCTAAAACAAAGTTCATTACTAAAGGAACTCCGTAAGCCATTGGTTCTCCTATAGTAAATATTGCTGGAGGAAATGCAATTTTTCCAAGAGTTTTGAAACGTTGACTTTTTGCCATAAATGCTAGCATAAACGCAAATGGTAATAAATTTCCTGCTTGATAAGTCATGAAAAAAGCAAATCCTGTTATGTTAGGTAATGGTGCTCCTGCTGAAAAAGCTGCAAGTTGTTGTGCATCCATTGCGAACCATATTGGAGCAACAACACCTAATGTAATAGCATGTCCGTGTAATCCGAAGAACCATAATACTTGTGCTAAAAATACTACAAATAATACAGAACCTATTCCCGAACCTAAAGATGTTAAAGGTGCTTGTAATACTTTATAAATAATTTCATGAATACTTCCAAGTCCTTTTATCTGTAAAGTTGCAGAAATAACTGTAAACATTGTAAGTATTATTACTCCTGGAATTAAGCTTGAAAAAGATTTTGAAATAAATTCTGGAACACTATCAGGCATTTTAATAGTAAATCCTTTTTGAGTAATAAATACAAACATTCTTGCAGCCACAAATGCTACGATTATTCCTGTAAATAATCCCATAGCACCTAGCCATTGATTAGGAATACTAAAAGCTTGCCCTAAAGGTCCCATATCTCCCAAAGTATACGGAGTTAAAATAAAGAATGAAATCATTGCTATTAACCCTGGTGCAAAACCATCTACATTAAACGTTTTTGCAAGGGCGTAAGCTACAGCAAATGCTACTATTACAGCTAAAAAATTATTTGTAAAATTTATTGGCATATCGAAAAATCTTACAAGATTATGGTCTGCTAAAAACTTTTGATAAGCTGGTATAGGAAATACTTTTAAAAGTGTTGCTACTGCACTCATAATTGTTGCAGGTAACGCCATCATCATACCTCTCATTACTGATTGCAAATACTTGTTTTGTCCAATATGTTGCATTAAAAACTGCATTTTGTCTTGAATTTTTTCTGCGTTAAATTTCATAATTTAATACCTCCATTATATTTTTTTATATATCTTTATTAGTTCTTCAACCAATTCTCTTGCTAGAATAGAGCACATCAAATGATCTTGAGCATGAACCATCAATATTCCTATTTTTATTTCTTCTCCATCAGCTTCTTTACAAATCAACTGAGTTTGAATCTCATGAGCTCTTAACATACTTCGCTTTGCTTCTTTTAATTTTTCCTCAGCTTCGTCAAAATTTCCTTCTCTAGCTAAAGACAATGCCTCAAAAGAAAGACTTCTACTTTCTCCAGCATTTCCGACCAATTCCATTGCTATCATTTCTAAATCCACTGTACTGTTTTCCTCCGTATTTTATTTAATTAAATTTAATGCAAACTCTAAAACTTTTTTACCATTCATAGTTCCATAATCCACCATATTAATAACATCACATGGAACAGTTTTTTTATCACAAATTTCTTTTACCTCTTTAAGTTTATATTTAATTTGTGGTCCTAGTAAAACAATATCAACTCCTTTTTCAAGGTTAGTATTTAGGTCATCAATTGAAACTGCCCAAATATCTGTGGATATCCCTTTTTCTGTTGCTGATTGCTTCATTTTTGTAACAAGTAAACTTGTAGACATCCCTGCAGCACAACATAATAATATTTTCTTCATAAATCTCCTCCTATGTATCTCTTAATATATGACTAGTTTATATTATTTATCTTGTTTTTTTGATGACCTCTGTTGCCTTTCTTGTAACATTTGTTGCAACTTTCTTCTACCAATCGTATTATTTATATACAAAAAATCCTGTAAACAAACTTTTTACAAATAAAAAAGCCCTTATGCTAATCTAATATAAGGACTTTTATTGCACACTATAGTTCTAAAGACTCTCTCTAAAATCTTTTGGGCTCATTTTAAATTTTTCTTTAAATATTTTGTAAAAATATGTCGTATTTTCATATCCAACTTCTCTTATAATCTCTGCAATAGAATAATCTGTATGCTTCAAAAGTTCTTTAGCTTTTTCCAAACGCTTTTCTAATATGAGTTCTTGAAAAGTTTTTCCTGTAACTTCCTTTAGAAACTTACTTATTTTATAATTTGGTTGATTCAGTTTTAATGAAATCTCTTTTAGACTTGCATAATTATAAGATTCTTCTACATATTTTAGTATTTTCATAAGAAGATTCTCGTCATATCCTTCTTCTATGTAAGACTCTGCTCTAGGGATATTATTTATAAGGTCAATCACTAAAAGTCCCATAAGAAACTGAACACGTACATTCTTAATTACTGATTCTCCATAAATTTCTTCAATAATTTCTTCTAAAGTTGATTGTATTCTAGCAACTTCTGATACATGAAAACACAGATATTCCCCTCTTTTAGCATTATTATAAATTGAAGAAAGTAAAAATTTGCTTAATCTGTTCTCTTCGTCTATCAAAGAAATTATATAGTCAAAAAATTCTGGCTTAATAATAAAATTAATCATTATATCTTGTTCTGACGTTGTTTCAATTTCATGACTTACATGTTGATTTAAGAGCATTAATTCACCCTTTTTAAGAATTATTTCTGCTCCTTTTACTTTTTGCCTAATTTCTCCATTAAGAACATACATAATCTCTATAAAATTATGAAAATGTTCCTTCACAGGCAAAAACCTAGTATGTTTTTCTATTGCAAAATAGACTCCTTTTGTAAAATTTCCTTCTACATATTTTTCAATAGTTTGCTTAACTTTACTTAAATCTGAACTTTTCAAAAGGTTATATAACTCTTCTTCTCTTTCTGTAAAAGCAAATAATTTTTTATAAACCTCTTTACTTAACATTTGTTTCCCTTCTTTCAAATTCGGTTTTAATATCTACTATAATTATATGACTATATTGTGGATACTTCAATAATTCTTTATTTTATAATTTTGAAAATAGTTTATTGGTGGGATAGATTTGTTGATTTAAAAAAGGATTTGGCAGAATTTTACCAAACAGAAACAAGAACTTTAAAGCAATCAGTAAAAAGAAATATTGATAGATTTCCAGAAAATTTTAGGTTTCAATTAACTGAAGATAAATTTAAAAACTTGAGGTCGCAAATTGTGATACCAAAACAATTTCAGACCAATTAAATTTGGATTTGAAAAAGCATAATTCTCAGCATCCGCCTATAGAGATAAAATCTTTTGTAGATTCCCGACAGATTTATGATATTAGATGAAAAAAAGATTTATCATCTGGGAGCATCATTAATTAAAAATCTGAATAAAAAAAGACAAACTCCAAATTTTAAGATAAATTTAAAATGGGGTTTGTCTTCAATCTGAGGATAAAAATATTTTTATCCTTTTTACAATATCCTAAATCAATTTTTCCAACAAATAATTATTTAAACAATTTATTAGTTATCCAATTTAAAGCAGCTTTATTTACAATATTCCCTTGATTTCCATGAGGTGCTTTAGAATTAGACATATAAATATTTTCTATACCCATTTTGTCCAAAGCCTCTTTAAATCTTAAACTTTGTTGTATAGAAACAAGAGAATCATTTCCACCGTGTGCAATAAAGAAAGGTGGATCATCTGATGTAACTTGATAAACAGGGCTTCCTTTTGTAGCTAATAAAACATAATTCCAATAAGGTGAACTTGTATCATTATTTTCTTTTAACTTTCTTAAAAGTCCAACGCCTTGGCCTTCTTTATTAAAACCTAATAATATTGATTCGTTTGCTCTTATAGAATCATGAGTTTCTGCAGCTTGTTCCTTAGTTTGTAAGGATAAATCCATTTCAGGACCCATTGTTAATAAATCTGTTGGCCCATAAAAATCTATACATGCCATTACTTTACTTGAGTAATTTAAATTACCACCAACAGTTCCTTCTAATTCACTTATATTATTTGTTGTTGCTAATAATGTTGCCAAGTGAGCCCCTGCTGATGTTCCAGCTATAGCAATTCTTTCAGAATCAATTCCATACTCATCTGCATGAGCACGTAAAAATCTAATTGCACCTTTTACATCAAATATTTGAGCAGGAAATTTTGCTTCGCTATTTAATCTGTAATCAATAGAAGCAAAAGCAATTCCATTATTTAATATACCCTTAAAAATTTTGTAAGAAGATTGATTATCAGTTGACATTTGATTAACAGTTTGCCCAGTTAAATTAACTTGATTGTTATTTGATTTGTCATCTCCTTGATAATCCCCCATTGCCCAACCTCCACCATGAACAAATACTAATAGAGGCACTTTTTTATTATTTGTCTTTGGAACGAAAACATTCATTCTTAAATCTCTGTTTTCTCCATTATCATTTTTAACAGTAGCAACAAGAACATCTTTATATGTTGGAGCCATGTTTACTAAATTTTGAGTATTTTCATCTTTTCCATATAAGCCAGCCATACCCATTACAAATGTCAATATTAACAGTAATTTTTTTATATTTTGCATTTTTTTCTCCTAATTATATGAAGTTTCTAATAAATGTTTGAAATATAAAGGGTTTACACGTCCATAGCAGCATGATGTCCTTGATAAATAGCAGTTGTGATAGTTGATACCTTAACACAATCTCCAATTTGAGAAACAATTGGTGCAGAATTCCATAATTCATCAACAATATCTCTTCTAGCTCTTTGTCCCAAAGCACAAACAACACTTGTTCCTTCAACTAAAGAATTTTCTCCATCTTTATTCAAACAAACAACACCATTTTCATTAACTTCCAAAGCCTTATGATTTTTATAAACTTCTATTCCACATTTTTCAATTTCAGCTAATAATAAGGGACGATGACGAACATTTGCATCAGGAGATAACTCAGAGTTCATTTCTACAAGTTTAACCTGTTTTCCTTCTCTAGCAAAATGAATGGCAACTTCACATCCAGCTAATCCTCCACCCAAAACTATAACTTTATCTGTAACTTTATCTTTTTCATGGTGATAATTATTTATTGAAACAACATTGTCCCCATCTAAACCTTTTATTGGTGGCAGAAACGCTTCAGACCCTGCTGCAACAATAATTGCATCAGCATTTATACTTTCTGCATATTCTTTATTAACAGAAGTATTTAATCTTATGTCTACTCCAACTTCTTGACAAAGTTTTCCTAAAGTTACTCCTAATTGATACATTTCATATTTAAAAGGAATTGCTTGCTCTCCAATTAATATTCCACCAACTTCATTGTTCTTTTCACAAAGAACAACTTCATGCCCACGTCTTGCAGCTGTGTATGCAGCTTGTAAACCTCCAGGGCCAGCTCCTACTACCAATACTTTTTTCTTATTTGCTGCAGGTAAAATTTCCATATTATTTAATTCTCTTCCAATAATTGGATTTACGGTACATCTACGAGTTGCAGTTTGAGCTCTTTCAGCCATACATGTATAACAACGTAAGCAACGAACTATCAAATCATCTCTATTTGTTACTACTTTTTTAGGAAGTTCTGGGTCAGCAAGTAAAGCTCTTGCCATTTCAACAATATCAGCCTTTCCAGAAGCAATTATATCTTCCATCATTTGAGGGTCATTTAATCCACCAAGAGTTGCAACAGGTATATTTACATGCTTTTTAATTGCTTCAGCCAAATAAACATTGCTTCCATGAGGTAAAAACATCGAAGGATGCGTTACTCCAAAACCTCTTTGGTAAGTACCTGCAGAAACATGTAATAAATCTATTCTGCTTTCCAAAAGTTTAGCAATCTCAATTCCGTCCTCTAAAGTATATCCACCATCAAATAATTCAGAACCACTCATTCTAAACTCTATTGGAAATCCTTCACCTACAGCTTTACGAACACTGTCTAAAACTTCTTGTGCAAAACGAACTCTATTTTCAAGGGAACCTCCATATTTGTCAGTTCTTTTGTTAAAATAAGGAGATAAAAATTGATTAATTAACCAACCATGTCCACCATGAACCATTACCATTTCAAATCCTGCTTTTTTAGCTAATCCTGCCTTTTCTCCATAAGCTTCTACTATTTCATCAATTAATTCTTGAGTTAATTCTCTAACTTCTCTTCCGTCAGGTCTAGTTCCATTACTTGGCCCCCATTGACAAAGTCCCTCTTTTTTATCTTTATCTGTAAGGTATGTACCAGAATATTGTCCTGAATGAGACAATTCAACACTAGCAATAGCTCCATGTCTACGAATTGCATCAGCTGTATAAGTAAAACTAGATAAAGAACCAGGGGTATGCAAATCTAAGTGATACATATGAGACCCTTCTGTTTTTGGATGAACAACTAGTTCACTAACAGTAACACTAGCTGCTCCTCCTTTTGCTCTATACTCATAAAATGCTGTAGACATTGGCCCTATTGTACAATCAGCAGTTATATCAGTTCCTCCCATTGGAGCTCCAAACATACGATTTTTAAAATATACATTACCAATTTTAATTGGTTGACTAAGATTTGGATATTTTCTTTCCATTAATTTACTCCTTCAAAATTATTTTTGAGCTGCTAAAATTGTATTTACTTTTTTATTTACAGAACGATATGCAAAAGTTAAAAGTAACCCAGCTATACTAAAAGCTATTCCTATTAAAAAAGCACCTTTGTAACTTCCTGTAGCTTTAAGCGTATTTGTCATTATAGTTGGCCCTACATATCCAGCTATTGCAAATCCTGAGAACATAATTCCAAAATTTACACTGTTATTTTTAGCTCCAAATTGGTCTGCTGTAAATCCAGGGAATACTCCCATAAATGACCCAAAACAAATACCAATAATTGAAATTCCTATATAGAAAGTTCTAACATCTCCTTCACCAGAAATGTACATAAAATAAAGCCCAACAATTGATAATAAACAAGCTGAAGCTAATGTATTAATACGCCCTATTTTATCTGAAATAAGACCTGCAGAGATTCTTCCTAGAACATTAAATAATGCAAGAGTTGAGACTGCTGCTGTTGCGCTTGCAACGGACATGCCAATCATTTTTTTTGCAAGTGGAGATGCTAAAGAAATACACATTAAGCCTGCAACTGCTCCACACATTAATAAAGATATCATTACATAAAAAGTAGGTGTTTGAAGCATTTCTTTCCAATCTTTATTAACACTTGGCATTGAAGAATTATTTTTTTGTACTGGAGGTTCCCAACCATTTGGTTTAAATCCTTCAGGGCATTTATCAATAAAAAATGCACTTATACAAACAATAATAGTAAATGCTAAACCTATAATTTTGAAAGCTGATAAGACTCCCATTTTTGCTGTAATTGATGCAGCAATTGGTGGGATAATTACAGAACTTATACCAAATAATGCTGTAGTAATTCCTCCAACAAATCCTCTTTTATCAGGAAAGAATTTGATAGAAGTACTAATTGTAGCACCATAAACCATTCCAAGACCTAAACCAGTTAATACTCCATAAGATAGTATTAAGTGAGTGATATTTTTCGCAAAACTAGATAAAATCATTCCTCCACCAAACATTAATCCACCGAAGAAAATAACAAGTTTTGGACCAAAAGTGTCATTAATTTTCCCCCCTGAAATCATTGTTATTGGACCAACTGAGTTTGCAATAACAAAAACTATCGCAAGATTTGCAGGTGTTAATTTAATACCATTTAATTGACTTAAATACTCTGCCATTGGTGCAGAAAATACACTCCATGCGTATAGAGACCCTATACATAAATTGATAAAACAACTTGCTAATAAAATTAGCCATCTTTTTTTTGAATAATCCATTTTTCCTCCTTAAATATTTTTAATCGATACTTTTGTGAATATATTCCCTTTTATTGATAGAAATCAATTGAAAATAAAATATCATACATTTCAAAACATGTCAATATTTATATGTTTGATTTTATATGTTTTTTTAAGTATAAACTAAAATATTGTTTAATTATTAGGATTTTGGTATAATTTTTATAGAATTTAATAATTTTACGGGAGGAAATTGATTGAGAATTTTAAAATATGCGATTTTAGGCCTTTTAAATAGAAAACCTATGACAGGATATGATATTGGAAAAGAATTTAATTATGAAATTGCTGAGTTTTGGTATGCAAAACATAGCCAAATTTATCCAGAATTAAAAAAATTATTAGATGAAGAACTTGTGACTTTTGATATAGAAATTTCTGGGGATATTCTTGAAAAGAAGCAATATACAATCACAGAAAAAGGAAAAGAAGAACTGTTGAAGTGGTTACACAAGGATGAACTAATGGAAAAAACGGCTAAAGATGTTTTTAGACTTCGTATGTATTTTTCGAATAATTTGGATTTGGAATCAAGAATCAAGCTTTTGGAAAGTCAAAAAATGCAACATACAAGGCGATTAAATCAACTAAAAAAAACTTCAGAACAATATCCTGAACTTCCACCTTTTGATAGCGATAGATTTGGTGATTTTATTGTTTTGGAAAGCGCAATTATTAGACAAGAAAGTATTCTTAAATGGATAGAAAAATGTATAGGTTATTGCAAAGTTTCTAAGTAGAAAAATTATAATGATATTTAAAATACTACTAAAATTATATATTTAGTAGTATTTTTTATTGTAAAAAATAATTTTTTTCATCTAAATGACTTAAAAAAAAACATAAAGTTTGCAAATGCAACAAATGTCACTAAATATGCAAGATAGAACATTACTGGAATTAACTTTTAATTATATACTCTCAATATAAATATAAGATTCAAATAAAAAAGGGGAGGATATAAATGAAAAATTTAAAATTAGGTTTATTAGCACTTCTAACTTGTGCATCTATTTCAGCTTTTGCGGCAGACGATTCTTTACAAATTCACGGATATGTTATGAATGCAAGTGATTTTAGTGCAGAGGAAAGTAGAACCAATGTGTCGTTACACAGAGACCCGAACTTTGATCCTAGAGGAAAACTGGGAGACTTGGGAAATAGTTATTGGCATGATTATTTTACTGCCTTTACATTAAATAAAAAATGGGACGGAAAAGATGGAGCATGGGCTGATTTCACTTACGAATTAGTATCATATGGAAATAAATCGGTAGAAGCTGGTCAAAGCTATGCAAGATTTGGAGGATTATCATTTCTTCCTGAAGGTTCTGAAGTATGGGCAGGTAGAAGAATTTTCAGTAAAAGAGATGGAGTTTTTGCATATAACCTTAAAGATATTGGGGTAGATGCAGGAATAGGATATACTAGTAAAAAATTCGATATTACTTTAGGATTCAATCAAAATCTTCGTGCAGAAACAGTAGGACTTTTTTCAGGACCAAATGAAGTTGGACCACCATTAATAATAAACGGAAATTCAAGAAATGTATTAGATTTTACATATAAACTAGGAACAGCAGAATTGGGAGTTACTTATGTTGATGAAAACAACGACGGAAAATACGCTCTTGCAGGAAATCCGGGAACACCAAGAACTGGAGTAAGTGTTTATGGTGCATATAATATGGATAAATTTTTGGGTGTAATGCCCGGGAATACTATGGTTATGGTACAATTTGGAAAAGGAGTTATTGCTCAATATCTAAATACTAGTAGAATTGATTATAGTGCTGATGAAGATACTTCAATGAGATTAACGGTTAATGGAAGATATGATGGAATAAAAGATATATCAATTAAACCTTCTGTAATATTAGAAAGTACAGATAGAGATGCTACAGGAAGCAAAGTTGAAACTGGAGTGTTTGCAGGAGCTAATATCACTCAAAAAATTAACGATAAAGTAGCAATGCATTATGAGGCTAATATCAATAATACTCAAAATAAAGACGGAGTAGATAGCTTAGACGGTACAGCATATAAAATAGCAGCAGGGCCATCTCTTCAAATAGAAACATTTGAATGGGTAAGACCTATGGTAACTTTAAATGTAGCTGTAGTTGGTGGAGATAAAGAAATAACTGGTCTTAGAGAAGACTCTGAAGTTAGATTTGGATATCAAATGGAAGCTTGGTTCTAAGATAATTTAAGTAGCATGTGTAATCTCTCTTATATATAAAAACAGCGCCAAGCCTTAGGGTAAGGCGTTGTTTTAATTATAAAACAATTTAATTAAGGAAAAAGGAGCAATAAATATGAAAAAAGAAATAGTATTTCCAAAAGATTTTCTTTGGGGAGGAGCAACGGCAGCCAATCAATTTGAAGGGGCTTATAATGAAGACGGAAAGGGACTTTCAATACAAGATATATTTCCAAGAGGAATAATGGGGTCAAGAACAGAAGAACCTACGGAAGACAACATGAAGCTTATAGGAATTGATTTTTATCACAGATACAAAGAAGATATCAAACTTTTTGCGGAGATGGGATTTAAAACATTTAGACTTTCTATTGCGTGGTCAAGAATATTTCCTAACGGGGACGATAAAGAGCCTAAGGAAAAAGGACTTGAGTTTTATGACAAGGTATTTGACGAACTGGCAAAATATGGGATAGAACCCTTGGTAACTCTTTCGCATTACGAAACTCCCTTAAATCTTGCAAAAAAATATGATGGTTGGACAAGCAGAGAACTTATCGGATTTTTCGAAAATTATGCCAGAACTGTTTTTACAAGATATAAAAATAAGGTAAAATACTGGCTGACTTTTAACGAGATAAATTCGGCTACTCATCAGCCTTATATGGGAGCTGGAGTTTGGACTCCCAAAGAAGAACTAAGCAAACAGGATTTGTACCAAGCCATGCACCATGAACTTGTTGCAAGTGCTTCTGCTGTGAAAATTGGTCACGAAATAAATCCAGATTTTCAAATGGGATGTATGATTTTAGGTGTTCCCACATATCCTTTAACTTCTATACCTAGTGATGTCCTTAAAGCTATGGAACAAGACAGACAAAATCTGTTTTTTGCTGACATTCATGTAAGAGGAGAATATCCGAGATATATTAACAGGTTTTTTAAGGAAAACAACATTGAAATTCAATGGGGAGAAAATGACAGAGAAATATTAAAAAATACAGTAGATTTTATTTCTTTCAGTTACTATATGAGTTCTTGCGCAACAGCAGATCCAGAAAAAAATATAGCAGGTAAAGGAAATCTTATAGGAGGAGTGCCAAATCCTTACTTAAAAGCTTCTGATTGGGGATGGCAAATAGACCCTGAAGGATTAAGATATATTTTAAATCAATTATATGACAGATACCAAAAACCTCTGTTCATCGTTGAAAACGGTTTAGGAGCAGTAGATAAACTGATAATAGACGAAAACGGGAACAAAACGGTTAATGATGATTACAGAATAAACTATTTGAATGACCATTTGGTGCAAGTTGCCGAAGCTATCGAAGATGGGGTAGAAGTAATGGGTTACACTTCTTGGGGATGTATAGACCTTGTGAGTGCTTCTACGGCAGAGCTTAAGAAACGTTACGGGTTTATTTATGTAGACAGAAATGATGATGGAACGGGAACAATGGACAGATACAGGAAAAAAAGTTTTCATTGGTATAAAGACGTGATTGAGACTAATGGAGGAAGTTTGAAAAGATAGATTATTAAAAATACTTTGTAAGGCCTGACTTTTGGGGTCAGCCCTATTTTATTATAGCTTCAAAAACTAAGGAAATTTCTATATTTACTAGTTATTATTTTTAGCATTATTTAAATCTGCCCAATATATTTATTTAAGAAATAGAAATCAAAGCATATTAAACTTTTTCAATCGTAGCTTTAATGATTTCATTCCAATTGTTTTACAAGCTAACTCAAGTTACTTTTTAATACTGTTAGATTTTTAAAGGATTTATTGACTTTATTTTGAAAACAAAATTATCCCCTTATTTACAACGAATGTTTTTTAATAAAAATTCGTCATGTTTTTTAATCGTTGTTTTTATTGGTATTTACTAACTGTTTAAATATTATTTTTATTTAAAAAACGAAAAAATCAATTTATGTGTATTTTGACATTTAACTATAAACATTGTATATTCATATTGGAACTGGGTTTGAGAGAATAAAATAAAGCTAAAAATTTAAAGAAAAATTTTGGGAGAAATTTTCTTTAAAACATGATTTTTAACTGTAAATTTTATTATTCTATAATCAAGGAGGGAAATTAATTTATTAAAATCAATATTTAATCAACTTTTATAAAAAATTCTTATTACTTTCCACATGGAGGATAAAATGATTAAAAATGTTATTTTTGATTTAGGAAGGGTTCTTATTGATTGGAATCCTAATGGCTACTTGAATAAATACGTAAAAGATCAAGAAAAAATCGATGCAATGTTCAAAGAAATCTTTGGTTCTCAAGAATGGCAAGACCTAGATAGAGGAACTATTAAAGAAACTGAAGCAATTAGAAGATTCAAAGAAAGATGTCCTAATTGTCATAAGGAAATTGATAATTTATTTGAAAATATTATAGAACTTATTCCGCCTCTTGAAAAAAATATTGGGTTGTTTGAAGAGGTAGCTTCTAAATACAATACTTATATACTTTCAAATTTTGGAGAAAGGACTTTTGCTCTGGTATTTGAAAAGTATCCATGGTTTAAGTTGTTTGACGGAAAAATTGTTTCAGCTCACGTTAAACTGCTAAAACCTGAAAAAGAAATTTATGAAGCTCTAATCAGTAAATACAGTTTGAATCCAGATGAATGTATTTTCATTGATGATACTCACGCAAATATTATTGCCAGTGAAAAAATGGGAATTAAAGGCGTTCACTATACTGGAGAACAAGAATTAAGAGAGATGTTAAAAAAATATATCGAGTTAAATTAGGAGGATTATATGGCTTTTCAAAAAGATTTTTTATGGGGAAGCGCTTCTGCCGCTTATCAAATAGAGGGTGCTGCAAATATTGACGGAAAAGGTCCTTCAATTTGGGATATTTATTCAAATATTCCGGGAAATACTTTTAAAAATACTACTGGTGAAGTAGCAATAGATTTTTATCATAAATTTCAAGAAGATATTAATCTTATGAAAGAAATGGGACTTAAATCTTACAGATTTTCTGTATCATGGCCAAGAATTTTCCCTACTGGAAAAGGAGAAATCAATCAAAAAGGATTGGATTTTTATCATAAAGTTATTGATACATTAATTGAGAACGAAATAGAACCTTTACTTACTATTTATCATTGGGATTTGCCACAAGCCTTACAAGATGAATATGAAGGTTGGGAATCTCGTGAGATTATCAAGGATTTTACAGATTATTCTATTCTATTATTTAAAGAGTTTGGTAAAAAAGTAAAATACTGGGTTAGTTTGAACGAACAAAATATTTTTACAATGCTTGGGTATTTACTTGCTCTTCATCCGCCAAAAGTTATGGATTATCAAAGATTTATTAACGTAAATCATATAGCTAATTTAGCGAATGCTTCTGTTATCAAAGAATTTAGAAAATATTGTCCAGAAGGACTTATTGGTCCAAGCTTTGCTTACGGGCCAATCTACGCAAAATCTGAGCATCCAGAAGATGTTCTTGCTATGGAAAATGCTTTGGAACTTTCTAACTATCTTTGGATGGATGTTTATGCTAGAGGAGAATATAGTCCTTTACATATTAATCTACTTAAAAAAATAGGAATAACTCTTGATTTGACTGAAGAGGACAAATTACTTCTAAAAGGAAG
>JAGNSM010000030.1 GCA_017988045.1 Fusobacteriaceae bacterium | reverse complement strand
AATTTCTATTTCTTTTAAACTAAATATTTTTTTACTCATAATACCCCATTTCTTTAAATTCATTATATACTAAAAAACCCTATAGAAGGACTTTTTATTAATTGTCCATTCTATAGGGTATAGTATAGAAAACTGAGGGGTTTTTGATTAGGGGAATAATAATTGTGATAATAAATTTGTTAGATGATTATGAAAAAATTGTTTTAGTCTTTTTATTTGTTTTGTAAAAAGGTATAATGGTGGGAGACTGCTACAATGAGGGGGAGAAAATTTGTTTGAAAGATTAAAAAAATGGTATAAAGACCATAAAAAAGAAATAGCAAATGGAGTAAAGTATGGCGTATATTTTTTCTTTATAGTATCTATACCATTTATTGCAATAATTTTTGCATCAATTAACAGTAGTGACAAAATACTATCATCTCAAGGATTATTTACTGGATTCATAGCCTACTGTGGAATAATTATTTCATTTTGTGGGATATATTGGAAAACTACAAGAGAAGAAGAAAAAGCAAAAAAAGAAAAGGAAGAAGAGGAAAAATTGAGGAAAGAGAGAGTAGAAAAATATTTAATTTTCTCAATTAAGCAGAATAAAAATTATCTTTTTAATAATAACTGGAAAGTTGATACAGAAAATTTATATAAAGAAATATTGGAAATTAGAAGAAAAACAAAGTATTCTAGAGAATTCAAATTAAATAGGACTATTGAAGGGTACATTTCCAATAATATAGATACTATATTAAAATTAGAGACTCCAAAAGCTTTCATTGAAATAGATAGAAGCTTAAAAGTGATAAACAATATAATACAAGAGTTTTCTAAAGATAATAGATGGGATATAACGCATAAAATTTCATATGAGCTAGCGCAATTAGAATCAAAAGGAGAGGAGGAAACTTTTGAAAAGCAAGCACTGAATTGTATATTAGATTATTTTTACACAATTAGTTTATTAGGAGATATACATTGGGAAGAAAACTCAATGAGATTTAATACACAAATACTTCAATGGGGCTTTCTAGGTAAAACTAGTCGTTATAATGAAATTCATAATGAAACTCTAGATTGGAAAAATAAAGCCGGAAAAGAAAAGTTAAAACTTATAAATGAATATTATTTATTTTTTATTCAAAAAATATTTGTTATAATTATAGATAAGTTTGATAGAGATTTAAGAAAAGAAATTAAGTTGGAAGAGATAAGAGAATTTTTTTATAAACAAACAAGTAACATAGAGTCGATAATAAAAATAATTGAAAACTTAGAAGAAGAAATTAGTAAAATAGAATACAAAATAGCGAATGAGTCAACACAAACTAAATAAATACTGTTAAAGTCTGAGATGTATATTTTTAAGATTCAAGAATTATAGTTTACATTAGTTAATTCTTGTTCTTAGAAAGAGAGACAATGTCATATAAAACCAAAACCCCCTCTAAATCTCCCCCTTACTTTAAGGTGGAGCCTTTTTTATTTATTTTTGAAGTTTGCTTTTCTACTTCGAAGCCATTGCAATAGGTTTCCATTTATAAAATCTTCTTAATTTTTTTTGGTATCCTGTGGAAAGGTAAAGGAAACTGCTAAAAAAGGAAGAGTTATGAAAAATTGTAAACGTTACATATACAATTTTTATACCATACAGATGTAATGATTGAAAAAATGAAAGTCACTCTAGAGCGTTTAAATAACAAACAAAATCTATTGTTTTGTACGAAAAAATAGTCTTGTTTATGTAAAAATAAGGATAATAAATTTGATTTTTACCAGAAAAGAGAGTATACTTCCATTGAAATCTGAACTAATTCAAAGATTAAAAAATAAGCTTTTGCTTATAAAAATGAGGAGGGATTTATGAAAAAATCAATAAAAAGTCTATTTGTAATGATGTTAAGCTTGATTATGATGTTAAGCATTTCCTTAGTAAGTTTTGCTGAAGAAATAGCATTAAGAATTATGGCTACAACGGATTTGCATACAAGTTTTACAAATTATAATTATTATACTGATGCCGTAAATGAACAAGCAGGTTTTGTAAAGATTGCTACATTAATAAATAAAAATAAGGATGAAATGAAAGGTAATACTCTTTTATTTGATAATGGAGACATGCTTCAAGGAAGTCCATATGGTGATTATATGGCAAAAAATTTCAATAGTAAAAAAGAAATATATCCTATGATTGAGGCTATGAATCTTTTAGGTTATGATGCTGCAACATTGGGAAATCACGAGTTTAACTATGGATTAGACTACTTAAATAGTGTAATAAAAGATGCTAAATTTTCTTATGTAAGTTCAAATTTGTATAAAAATAATGAAAAAGATAATTACATGAAACCCTATGTAATTTTAAACAAAACATTTAAAGATACTGAAGGTAAAGATGTAAAAGTAAAAGTGGGAGTAATAGGATTCTTACCACCACAAATTATGATGTGGGATGCTGCTAATTTGACAGGAAAAGTTAGCACAAAAGGAATTTTAGATACTGCTAAGAAATATATACCTCAAATGAAAAAAGAAGGAGCAGATATAGTAATTGCTCTGGCACATACAGGAATGGGAAGTGTTGTAGCAGATGAAAAAGGTGAAAATGTTGGTTATCAATTAACTCAAATAGATGGAATAGATGCAGTAGTATCTGGACATAGCCATGTAACTTTTCCTTCAAAATCTTATACAGGAATGGCAGGAGTAGACATAGCAAACGGGACTGTAAATGGAAAACCTTATGTAATTGCTGGTTCTCTTGGAGATGCATTGGGAGTTATGGATGTTGTAATTGATAAAGTAAACAATAAATGGGTAGTAAAATCTGGAAAATCATCAATTCAATCTGTATATGATAAAGTAACAAAGAAAGCGATAGAAAACAATAAAGAGGTAGAATTGATATTTGACAAAGGTCATAAAGGAACATTAGATTACATTAGAGGAGCTATAGGAGAAACAAAGTCTGCAATATTTAGTTTCTTAGCTTTGGGACAAGACGATTCGTCGATTCAATTAGTAAATACAGCTCAAAAATGGTATGTTGAGCAAAAAGTAAAAGGAACTGAATTGGAAAAACTACCTATATTATCAGCAGCAGCACCGTTTAAGGCGGGGGGAAGAATGGGAGTAGACTATTTTACAAATATTCCTGTAGGTACCCTTGCTATTAAAAATATGGCAGATTTATATGTATATCCAAACACGCTATATGTGCTGAAATTAAAAGGTTCAGATGTAAAAGAGTGGCTTGAGATGTCGGCTGGGCAATTTAATACTATTGACCCTAATAAAGACGAAGAACAAATGTTAGTTAACGAAGTTTTTCCTACATATAACTTTGATGTAATTGATGGTGTAAGTTATGAAATTGACGTTACAAAGGCACCTAGATATGATAAAGATGGGAAACTTATAAATGTAGGTTCAGAAAGAATAAGTAATCTGAAATATAACGGTAAAATTATTGATATGAATGCAGAATTTTTAGTAGCTACAAATAACTATAGAGCAAGTGGAGGGGGAAATTTCCCTGGAATTAATGCTTCAAAAGCTGTAATTGCTTCGCCAGATGAAAATAGACAAGTTATAGTTAATTATATTAAGACTTTGAAGATAGTCGACCCTAAGGCAGATGGGAACTGGAAATTTAAAAAGGTAGAAGGAAATAAAGCAAAAGTTATTTTATTAAGTTCTCCTTTGGCTAAAGATTTAGTTGGAGAGAATTTACAATATCTAGGAGAAGGTCCTAATGGATATGTTAAATATTTAGTAAAATAAAGAATTAGGAGCTGTTAATCACAGCTCCTAAATTTAGTTACACATACATAAAGTTAGTAAAATCAATGGAAAGTTACGGATATAACTGGCTATACTCACGTGTATAGGTATTAAAGAAGCTTTACTATCTTTATTAGGCTTACAGCCCAATAAAAATGTCTATATTTTTTCTGTTTTGACTTGTATAAACACTTTGTAAGTAAGCTATACGCTAATAAAATCAAAGAAAAATATTTTTTAAATATGCCAAAATAAAAAAGGTGTGTATAATTTGCTAATTGCTAATTGCTAATTGCTAATTGCTAATTGCTAATTGCTAATTGCTAATTGCTAATTGCTAATTGCTTCTACAGGTTTTCCCACCATCTGAAAAGAATTTGTTTTCTTTTCATGTATTCATAATTTTTTTTGATTATAGATAAAAGTCCTTTTTCAAGAGTGTTATTATTAGCAGCAATTTCAGCTCTTTCTATGGCTTTCTCCATAAAATAAAGAGCTTTATCAAACTCTCTTGTTTCATAGTAAGCATAGGAAATAAACTCAAAACCAAGATGATGATGATGATTTATATAGATAAATTGAGTGAATATTCTGAAAACTTCATTATAGTTACCTCTTTCTAAGGCAATTAAACCAAGTTCATCTAAGTTAGAGATATCTTTAATATGTTCATTTGGATATTTTTCCAATAAATCAATTATATAATTTTCTTGAAAAATAGCTTCTTTCATATTCTTACTGTTGTATAAAAAACTTAAAAAATGAAGAGTTTTAGGTTGAGATTTAAAATTTTCTCTTACACCGCAATAAGGACAAATTGGATTAACTAAAAACTTTTCTTTATTATTTAATGAATCAAAATAAACAGCCATAATATCGAAAGAATAATTTGCATTACATTGTCCACAAGTAAAATCTAAAAGAGTATTTTTTGCATCAAAATTATGATTAAAAAGATTATTATTTAGAGTATCATTAACAGTTTTATTTATTAATTGTTCAGTTTTTTTATTGATTTTTTTCATAGAAACCTCTTTTTTTTAAATTATTGTAACCACTTGTTAATAAAATTTATAAAAACTACTGATATAGTTACAAGTTATCTTTAAATTTTAACATATAAATGATAAAAATAAAATAGTGTTTCTCAATTTTGTATTTACGATTTTAGTAACTTAAAGAAATTAATAAGAAATATTCTTATGTATACGCTCAATAATAAAGAAGTAAAAAAATAGTAAAAATGCATTAAGTCATTTGACAGCTAGATAAAGATTAGGTAAACTTAAAATAACAGAATGGATTATAAAAAACAGGAGGGAAAAATGAGAAAATTTATCAAACTAAGTTTATTTTTAGCAGCAATAACATTAACAGCGTGTACAGGACTTGAAAAATCTTCGACGCCAAAACAAACTACTGAACTTGTAATAATTCACGCAAATGATACTCATGGAAGAATAGTAGAAGGTTCTAGCGATGGAATGGGATACTCTAGAATTGACGCAATAGTTGAAGATTATGAGTCAAAATATAAAAATGTATTATATCTAGATGCAGGAGATACTCTTCATGGTACAGTTATGGCTTCCTTGGACAGAGGAGAATCAATGGTAAAAGTCCTGAATGAAACAGGAGTAGACGCCACAGTTCCTGGGAATCATGACTATAACTACGGAATAGACAGACTTGTTGAACTTTCTAAGCAAATGAATTTTCCAGTTTTGGCAGCAAATGTTGTAAGAGATGGAGTATTGAAAGATAAATTGGTTTTTGATGATTATATAATTAAAGATATTGATGGATATAAAGTAGGGATATTTGGGCTTTCTACTCCAGAAACTGCATTTAAAACTAATCCTAAAAATATTGAAGGAATAAAATTTTTAGATCCAGTAGAGACAGCTAAAAAAGTTGTAAAAAAACTTAAAAAAGAAAATGTTGATTATATAATTGCCCTTGCACATTTGGGATTAGACCAGTCATCTGAAGCAAAGGATAGATCAGATAATTTGGCAAAAATGGTACCAGAAATTGATTTGGTAGTTGATGGGCATAGTCATACTGTTTTACCAAATGGGCTAGAAGTAAACGGTAATTATGTAGTTCAAACAGGTGAATATGATAAAAATTTGGGTAAAGTAGTAGTTACTTTAAATCCTGATGGAACAGTGAAAGAAAATATAAGTCTAATAGATAAAAAGAGTGCAATGACAATGGTAGAAGACCCTGATATGGTTAAGATAGTAAAAGAAATAAGTGCAAATCAAGCTAAAATAACAGAAACAATAGTTGGGAAAACTGATGTAAAACTTGTGGGAGATAGAGCAGTAGTTAGAACAGGCGAGAGTAATCTTGCGGATTTACTGACAGATGCAATGTTGTGGAAAACAGGTGCTGATATAGCTCTTACTAACGGTGGTGGAATTAGAAGTTCAATAGATGTTGGAGATATAACAAGAGGAGAAGTTATTCAAGTGCTTCCTTTCGGAAACTATGTGATAGTCCAAGAATTAACAGGTGCAGATGTAATAGCTGCTCTTGAAAATGGAACAGCAGGGTATCCTTCTCAACATGGAGCTTTTTCGCAAGTAGCAGGAATAAAATACAGTTTTGATCCATCAAAACCTGTAGGGCAAAGAATAGTATCGGTAACAATGGCAAATGGTGAGTCCATAGACAAAAATAAAACTTATAAAGTAGCAACTAATGATTTTATTGCAGCAGGTGGAGATTTATATGTAATGTTCAAAGGAAAAAAAGTAATAGGAAATTATGAGGGGCTTGACGAAATATTAACAGCTTATATTGCTTCAGGAGCAAAAGCTAAGGATGGAGTAGATGGAAGAGTAAAAGTAATTAATTAGGGATTAAGAGTTTTATTTTTCAATAAGCTCTAAATACTGACGACAGACCTTTTACATAACTCACTAATTTGCTCACATATTAAGAAAATATTTAAACCTGAAGCTTATGCAGCTTCACCGCACCAACCTAACGTTGGACGTATTGATATTATATGTTAGTTTTTTTATGGGGTTTCCTAAAGGATAAGATTCGCAAAAAGCGTCCAACGCTTAGGTTTTGATGTTTTGTATTAAAAATCTTAATTATATTTATAAAGAGATTGTATCAAAAAGAGTAAAATTATGATTCTTTTTGAGCAATCTCTTTTTTAGTTTATTGTTTTTTATGATTAGCATATGATATAATTTTGGTGAGTTAACAGTGGCTATATTTGTAGGGGTGGAAAAATGGAAAAAGTTACTATTTTTGATGTTGCTAGAAGAGCTGGAGTAGGAAAATCAACAGTATCTAGAGTGATGAATAATGATGAAAATGTAAAAGAAGAAACTAAGATAAAAGTTTTGGAGGCTATAAAAGAGTTTAACTATATACCTTCTGCAAGTGCAAGGGGAATGAGAGCAGGAAATAGCAGAGTACTGGGAGTAGTTGCAAGTAGATTGGATTCGCCTTCAGAAATAAGAGCAATAAGGGGAATGTTAGAGATAATTTATTCAAAAGGTTATGATGTAGTTTTGGTAGAAAGCTTATTTGATGACGAAAAAACCAAAGAACACATTGCTATGCTTATTAATAAAAAGGTAGAAGGTATAATAATTTTTGCCAAAAGTGGAATGAAATATGATTATCTAAAAAAAATAAAGATTCCTGTAATAATGATGGCGCAAGAGGTAGAAGGATTTACCTCAATAGTTTATGATGATTATGGTGCAATAGAAAAAGTTTTGGAAAATTTTCATAATGAAGGTGTAAATAAGATAGCTTATTTGGGAGTAGATTTGCAGGATGAAACTACTGGTTATAGAAGATATAAGGCTTATGAGGACTTTGTAAATAAAAATAGGCTGAAAAATATCAGTAAATTTGGTGATTTCTCGTATAAAACTGCGTATAATTTAACTGAAGAGCTAGTGAAAAACGAGGTAGAAGCTATAGTTTGCGCAACAGATAACCTGGCTCTGGGAGTAAGAAAATATCTTACGGACAAAACTATAACAGACATAAAAGTAAGTGGAGTGGGAAACAACGAACTTATGGAATTTTTTTATAAAGACCATATAAGTGTTAATCTTTCATATAAACAAGCTGGAACTAAAGCGGCTAATTTGATATTTGATATGGTAAATAATATTTCTGTAGACAAACTTATTGTAATGGAATCTGAGCTAATAAAAGATTAGAAATAGAAAATGTGAAAATAATTGATACATTTTATACGATAAAGTTGCAAAAAATAAAAAAATAATTGACAGAATAAAAAAAAGATAGTATATTCTTCTTATAAGGATTGGGAACATTCCCAAAATTTTTTAACTAACATTGGGAATGTTCCCAAAATTAAGAATAGGGGTGACAAAATGGCTAAATTTTCAAAATCTGATGTAAGAGATTTAGTGTCGTTGGTTGGTGGTAAGGATAACGTAGCAGCTGTAACTCATTGTGTAACAAGAATGAGATTTGTATTAAAAGATGAGTCTTTGGCTAATGTTCCTAAAATAGGAGAGTTAAGTGCAGTAAAAGGAACATTTACTAGCGGAGGGCAATTTCAAGTAATAATTGGGCCAAGTGTTGGGGATTTTTATAAGGAGTTCATAGAAGAAGCAGGATTAGGTTCTATGAGTAAAGATGAGGCAAAGGTAGCAGCAAGACAAAACATGAATGCACTTGAAAGAGGGATTTCGCATCTTGCAGAGATATTTGTTCCATTGTTACCAGCAATTATAGTTGGAGGGCTTATACTAGGATTTAGAAATATTATTGGTGATATAAAGATGCTTGAGGGTGGAACGAAAACTTTGGTAGAAGTTAGTCCATTTTGGGCAGGGGCACATTCGTTTTTATGGTTATTAGGTGAAGCAATATTCCATTTCTTACCAGTAGGAGTTACATGGTCAGTAGTAAAGAAAATGGGTGGAACACCAATACTTGGAATAGTTCTGGGAATTACTCTTGTTTCGCCACAACTAATGAATGCTTATGCAATAGGGCAAAAAGCACCTGAAGTATGGGACTTTGGAAGTTTTGCAATACAAAAAGTAGGTTATCAAGCGCAAGTAATACCAGCAATATTGGCAGGTATGTGTTTGGCATTTATTGAAAATAAAGTTAAGAAAATCGTACCTGATTATTTGACTTTAGTAATAGTTCCGTTTGTAGCATTACTTACAACAGTATTACTTGCTCATACAGTAATTGGGCCAGTAGGTAGAGCAATTGGAGATGGTGTAGCAGTAGTAGCAAAAGCAGCTTTAACAGGACCATTTGCAGTAGTGGGGTCGGCATTATTTGGATTCCTTTATGGACCACTTGTAATTACAGGAGTACATCACACAACAAATGCGGTAGATTTACAACTAGTTCAAAATCTTGGCGGAACAATGTTATGGCCATTAATAGCTCTTTCAAATATAGCTCAAGGTTCAGCAGTATTAGGAATAGTTCTTGCTAATAGAAAAAACAAAGTGGAAAGAGAAGTTTCTGTACCAGCAGTAATATCAGCATATCTTGGGGTTACAGAGCCAGCAATGTATGGAATTAACTTGAAATATAAATATCCAATGTTAGCAGCAATGACAGGTTCAGCATGTGCAGCAGTAGTTGCAGGAATGTTTGGAGTAATGTCAAATGGTATAGGAGTTGGAGGATTACCGGGGATACTTTCAATTAAACCACAATTTTGGGCAGTCTATGCAATTTGCATATTAATAGCAATAGTAGTGCCAGTTGTTATAACAATGGCTATATTCAAAAGAAAAGAAGGTAAGGTAAAAGCTGAATTATCAAGTGCAAAAGCATAGTATTTCAGATTAAGGTTAAAGAGGAGTTTTATTATGAGAGAGTTTGCTAAAAGCGTAGTTTATCAGATATATCCTAAAAGTTTTAAGGACACAACGGGAAATGGACAAGGAGACTTGAAAGGGATAATAGAAAAGTTGGATTATATAAAAAAATTGGGTGTAGATTATATATGGCTAACTCCGATTTATCCGTCTCCACAGTATGATAACGGTTATGATGTAGCTGATTATTATAGCATTAATCCAGATTTTGGGACTATGGAGGATTTTGAAAAACTGGTAGAAGAAGCAAGAAAAAGAGATATGAAAATAATGCTAGATATGGTATTTAATCATACTTCTACCTATCACAAATGGTTTCAAGAAGCCCTTAAAGGTAATGAAAAATATATGAATTATTATATTTTTAAAGAACCTGTTAATGGAGAAGCTCCTACAAATTGGGTTTCAAAATTTGGAGGAAATGCTTGGGAATATGTAGAAAGTCTTGGGAAATACTATCTACATCTTTTTGATAAGACACAGGCGGATTTGAATTGGGAAAATCCGGAGCTTAGACAAGAGATATATGATGTGTGTAATTTTTGGCTAGAAAAAGGTGTAAAAGGTTTTAGACTAGATGTAATAAATCTTATAAGTAAGCCTGAACTATTTGAAAATGATGATGAAGGTGATGGTAGAAGATTTTATACAGATGGCCATAAAATACACGAATATCTGAAAGAACTAAATGAAAATAGTTTTGGGAAATATGAAGATATAATTACTGTAGGTGAAATGAGCAGTACTAGTATAGAAAATTGCATTAAATATAGTAATGAAAAAGAGAAAGAACTTAGTATGACGTTTAACTTTCATCATTTAAAGGTAGATTATAAAGATGGAGATAAATGGTCAGATATGGATTTTGATTTTATGAAACTAAAAGAACTTTTTAATTCTTGGCAAACTGAAATGGACAATGGCGGAGGATGGAATGCACTGTTTTGGTGTAATCACGACCAACCGAGAATAGTGAGTAGATTTGGAAATGACAAAGAGTTTCATAGAGAAAGTGCAACTATGCTTGCCACAGCAATTCATATGATGAAGGGGACACCTTATATTTATCAAGGGGAAGAAATAGGAATGACTAATGCTTATTTTGAATCTATAGATAAATATAGGGACGTAGAATCGCTAAATTATTATGATATACTAACAAAAGAGAAGCCTCAAAATGAGGTATTGGGAGTGCTTCAAAAAAAATCCAGAGATAATAGCAGAACTCCTATGCAATGGGATAATTCTGAAAATGCTGGATTCAGTGTGGGAACTCCGTGGTTAGGTGTATGTAAAAAATATAAAGATATTAACGCAGAAAGAGCTTTGGAAGATAAAAACTCGATTTTCTATCATTATAAAAACTTGATAGCTCTTAGAAAAGAGTATGAGATAATTCAAAATGGAAGCTTTGAAATAGTTGATATGGCAAATGAGAGTTTATATGTATATAGACGGAAATATAAAAATCAAGAGTTATTAGTTATTTGTAATTTTTATGGAAAAGAAATTACTTGTGATATTGACTTGGAAGGGTATACATTGTTAAATAGCAATTACAGTCTTACGGACAAAAATATAAGACCTTATGAAGCGAGAGTGTATATTAGATAGAGTGCAAACTTAGTAAAAAATAAAGAGACTGTCATTTATCATTTACATAGATAAAATGGCAGTCTTTTTTTGAAAAACTTAAATTTAAAATCCATTCTCAAAATCAAAGTATTTTTTCTAAAAAAGTACTTATTTTTTAGTATTGCACTACTAAAAAAACAATATTTTCTTGACTAAATTAATTATTTGTGTTATTTTTTCCATACAATATTCATATATTTTTTATATAAGTCTTGTATAGAAAAATAATGTTATAAAAGATTTGGGAGTTGATTTAGTGAAGAAATTGGGTTTGTTGGGGAAATTGGTATTAGGGATTTTGGCAGGGATATTATTAGGTTTTTTGTCTAAAGAAGTAGATAATTATGTAATTGTTAGAATAATGAGTACATTTAGTGGATTATTTGGAAACTTTTTAAAGTTTATCATTCCATGCATAATTTTGGCGTTTGTTGCTCCAGGAATTTCAGAGCTTGGAAATAAAGCAGGAAAACTATTGAGTGTTACAGCAATAATTGCTTATGTTTCAACTATAATTGCTGGATTTTCAGCGTTTTTAGTAGGAAATTCAGTTTTACCAAAATTTATTAAGGCAGCTGAGTTAAAAGAAAAATCAGCTTTAGATTTATCACCATATTTTACAATAGATATGCCACCTTTAATGGAGATAATGACAGCACTTGTATTAGCTTTTCTTTTGGGAATTGGAATGGCACAATTGAAAACGAATAATCTTTATAAAAGCGTTGTAGATTTTCAAAATATAATTCAAAAAACGGTTAGTAAAGTTATTATTCCTTTAATACCGATTCATATTGCAGGAATATTTTCTAGTATTACAGCTACAGGAGAAATCTTTAATACAATAAGAACTTTTTCTTCAGTATTTGTATTAGTAATATCTCTACAGTTAATATATGTTGTGCTTCAGTATATATTGGCAGGGTCTATTTCGGGCAAAAATCCTATTACATGTATAAAAAACTATTTACCAGCATATTTTACTGCTCTTGGGACACAATCATCGGCGGCGACGATACCTGTAAGTCTAGAATGTGCTAGAAAAAATGATATTTCTGAAGAGATAGTTGATTTTGTAGTTCCTTTAGGTGCAACAATTCATCTTGCAGGAGACACAATAACACTAGTACTTTCAACAATGGCTGTGTTACTAATGTCTGGAGTAACTCCTACTATGGCAATGATGGTGCCATTTATATTTATGCTTGGAGTAACAATGGTTGCAGCACCTGGTATTCCTGGTGGAGGAGTTTACGCAACTCTTGGGCTTCTAGAGAAAATGTTTATGTTTACAAGTGGACAACAAGGTCTTATGATTGCTATACATTTTGCTCAAGATAGTTTTGGAACAGCAACAAATGTAACTGGAGATGGAGCTATAGCTATTTGTGTTGATAAAATATTTAGAAAAACAGAAGTTTTAGAAGAAGTAAAAGAAAATATAGTCTAATAAAAAATCTTGTGATATAATTTTTTTGGTGATGGAATGATTTATTTACGAAAAGCTAAAGAAATAGATATAGAAAAACTTTATATTTCATTAAATAAAAAGTATGTGGAAAAGAACAAAAAAAATGTTAGTAAGTTAGAGAACAGATATAAAGAATGGTATAAAAATTTGATTGAGTCAGATAAGTTTATTCTTCTTATAATAGAAAATGAAAATAACGATTTTATTGGACACATTAAATATGAAATGAAAAGTGAAGAGGTAGAAGTTTTGATTTTTATATTGGAAAAATATAGAAATAATGGAATAGGAAAGAAAGCCTTGGAAGAGAGTTTTATGTATATAGACAAAAATAAAAAGATTGTAGCTAAGATACTAGAAGAAAATATAGACTCTCTGAAACTCTTTGAAAAGAATGGTTTTGTATATGAAAAAAGAGAAAAAGAGTTCAATATATATTTTAGATATATATAATTTATTCTTGTCATAAAAAAGTATTTGTGTTAAAATAATTAAAATATTTAGAAGAGGTGTAAAAATGAAATTTATTGCAGTTAAAGGATATTACTATTATTTATAAGGTTTGTTTTAGTTAAGTATAATCTTAAGTAGACAAGCCACTTTGTATTATTAAATAATAGTGGGCTGCTGTGATAGATGATTTTATAGATATTAACTCACAGAATCCTGTGAGTTTTTTTATTATAGAAAAAATTGATTTAGATAAAATGGGAGGAAATTATGGATATCGAAAAGGAAGTAGAGAGACAGTTTTCTATACTTATGAGGGGCGTAGAGGATATTATATCTGCTGAGGAATTTAAGAAAAAACTTAAAAACTCATTAGAGAAAAATAAACCTCTAGTAGTAAAATTGGGAGTAGACCCAACAGGAAGCGATTTGCATATTGGACATGCAGTACAACTTAGAAAACTTAAAGCATTCCAAGAGTGTGGACATAAAGTAAAATTTCTTATAGGAACTTTTACTGCTAAAATAGGTGACCCAACGGGGAAATCTGAAACAAGAAAAATGCTTACAGATGAAGATATAGCTGGAAATATTAAAGGTTGGTTAGACCAAGCGCAACTTATATTAGACCTTAATAAAATAGAAGTAGTATATAATGGAGATTGGTTAGCAAAACTAACTTTAGAAGATACGTTAAAATTATTATCTCAATTTACTGTTGCTCAAATGGTTCAAAGAGAGGATTTTGCAAAAAGACTGGAAGCAGGAAAACCAGTATCTCTTGTAGAATTTATGTATCCAATCCTTCAAGGATATGATTCAGTAGCTATAGAAGCTGATATTGAGCTAGGTGCTACTGAACAAAAATTTAATCTTTTAAGAGGAAGAGACCTTCAAAAAAATGCTGGTCAAGAGCAACAAATTTGTATGATGACTCCAATACTTGTAGGACTTGATGGTGTAGAAAAAATGTCTAAATCATTAGGAAACTACATTGGAATAACAGAAACTCCTAATGATATGTTTGGAAAAACTATGTCAATAGGTGACGAGTTAATGTGGAATTATTATGAACTTGCAACAGATGTTCCTATGGATGAAATTAAAAAGCTAAAAGAAGGAATAGAAAATGGAAGTATTCATCCCATGGATGCTAAGAAAAGATTAGGTTCAGAAATAGTAAAACTTTACCATGGAGAAGAAGAAGGACTAAAAGCTAGAGAATGGTTTGAAACTGTATTCTCAAAAAGAAGTCTAGATGTAGATATGCCTGAAGTAAAATTAGTGGAAGATACGGTAGAAGTGATTGATTTAGTTGTTAATAAATTAAACTTCTTCTCTTCAACAAGTGAAGCTAGAAGACTTATCCAACAAGGTGGATTTAAAATTGGTGAAGAGGCTATAACTGATGTAAAAGCAGTTATTACTATAACTGATGGAATGATAGTTAGAGCTGGTAAAAAGAAAATGGTCAAAATAGTTAAATAAAATTTAGGGCTGTAAAGCCCTAAAAAATAAATTTATATAGTGAAAAACAGAACTTTGAGGATGAAAGTATTAAAAAAATGGTATAGAATTTATTTTTTTTCATCTTAAAAATAATATATGGAATAAATGTGCTTTGATAAGCAGTTAATGGTAGCAATTATAGCTTATTGAATTAGAAATAATTATTATAATTAGCTAAAATTAAAAAAATAGGAGGGCTAAGTGAATATTATAGAAATTTTGAATAAAGTAGATAGTTTTGTTTGGGGACCACCGCTTCTTATACTTTTAATGGGAACAGGAATTTATCTTACTGTAAAATTAGGATTATTACAGGTAACAAAACTTCCTTTAGCGTTAAAATATCTTTTTAAGAAAGATAAGAGTAGTACTGATGGAGATGTATCAAGCTTTGCGGCATTGTGTACAGCTCTGTCTGCGACGATAGGGACAGGAAATATAGTTGGAGTTGCTACGGCAATAAAACTTGGTGGACCAGGAGCATTGTTTTGGATGTGGATGGCAGCATTTTTTGGAATGGCAACAAAGTATGCAGAAGGACTTTTAGCAATTAAATTTAGAGTAAAAGATGAAAATGGACAAATGTCTGGTGGGCCAATGTATTATATTGAAAGAGGTCTTGGGAAAAAATGGCTTGCAAAGGCTTTTGCATTATTTGGAATAGGTTCAGCTTGTTTTGGGATGGGAACATTTGCTCAAGTAAATTCAATAACAAGTGCAGTAGACTTAACATTTCATATTTCACCAGTTATAGTGGGAATAGTTATAACAGTTTTAGTTGCTCTAATAATACTTGGAGGAATAAAAAGTATATCAAGAGTTGCTGAAATAATAGTACCATTTATGGCTATATTTTATGTTATAGGGTCTCTTCTTATAATGTTTATGAATATAGAGAAAATTCCAGCAGTAATAACACTTATTATAAAATCTGCATTTACTGGAACAGCAGCTTTAGGAGGATTTACAGGAGCTACAATGATGCTTGCCCTAAGAAGTGGGGTATCAAGAGGAGTCTTTTCAAATGAATCTGGACTTGGTTCAGCACCAATAGCAACTGCAGCTGCAAAAACAGATTCTTGTGTTCAACAAGGACTTGTGACAATGACAGGAACTTTCTTCGATACAATAATTATATGTACAATGACAGGAATAATACTTGTCTTAACGGGAACTTGGTCGTCAGATTTGGCAGGAGCTGCCCTTACAAAAGAAGCTTTTAATATGGGATTACCTGTATTTGGGCAATATATTGTTGGAATAGGTCTTATTTTCTTTGCATTTACTACAATAATAGGGTGGAACTATTATGGAGAAAGATGTACAGAATACTTATTTGGAGTAAAAGGAATAAAACCATATAGAATAATTTACATAGCACTTGTGGCAGCAGGGCCATATTTGAAACTTGAGTTAATATGGGTTTTGGCAGATATAGTAAATGGGCTTATGGCTATACCAAATCTTATTGCATTGGTAGGGCTTAGACAGATAATTATAGGAGAAACAAAAGATTATTTTAAAGCACTTAGCTTTCAAAAAGCATAGAAAATATTAAAATTTAGGGCTTAAAAGCCCTAAAAAATAAAAAGTATAAGTGAAAAATAACACTTTGAGTACAAAAGTGTTGAAAAAATGGTATGAATTACGGTTATAATTTTTTTAAATAGATGCATTAGGGTATAATGCGGTAATAAAATAGGAGGAACAAATGAATATTGTAGAAATTTTGAACAAGGTAGATAATTTGGTTTGGGGAGCTCCGCTTCTAATATTGCTTATGGGTACAGGGATTTATTTGACAGTAAAGTTGGGATTATTACAGATTACAAAATTACCTTTAGCACTAAAATATCTTTTTCAAAAAGATAAAAATAGTAGTGAAGAGGGAGATGTATCAAGCTTTGCGGCATTGTGTACGGCTTTATCAGCAACAATAGGAACTGGGAATATAGTTGGAGTTGCTACAGCAATAAAACTTGGTGGACCAGGAGCTATGTTTTGGATGTGGATGGCAGCATTTTTTGGAATGGCAACAAAATATGCAGAGGGACTTTTGGCTATAAAATATAGAGTTAAAGATGAAAATGGTCAGATGTCAGGTGGACCAATGTACTATATAGAAAGAGGGCTTAACAATAAATGGTTAGCAAAAGCTTTCGCAATATTTGGAATAGGAGTTGCATTTTTTGGAATAGGAACATTTGCACAAGTAAATTCAATAACAAGTGCAATGGATTTAACTTTCAATATATCTCCAGTTATAGTAGGAATAATTATAACTATTTTAGTAGCACTTATAACTTTGGGAGGAATAAAAAGTATTTCAAAAGTAGCTGAAATAATAGTTCCATTTATGGCAATATTTTATATTTTAGGTTCACTTGTTATAATATTTATGAATTTGGAAGCATTACCTCATGCTGTAGCTCTTATAATTAAATCAGCATTTACTAAATCTGCTGCTTTAGGAGGATTTGCAGGTTCAACAATGATAATGGCATTAAGAAGTGGAGTAGCAAGAGGAGTTTTCTCAAATGAATCTGGACTTGGTTCGGCACCAATAGCTACTGCGGCGGCCAAAACAAACTCTTGTGTACAACAAGGACTTATAACAATGACGGGGACTTTCTTTGATACAATAGTTGTGTGTACAATGACAGGAATAATTTTGGTATTAACAGGGACTTGGTCGTCAGATTTGGCAGGAGCTGCTCTTACAAAAGAAGCTTTTAGTGTTGGACTTCCGGGAATTGGTCAATATATAGTGGGAATAGGACTTGTTTTCTTTGCATTTACAACGATAATAGGTTGGAATTACTATGGAGAAAGATGTACTGAGTATTTATTTGGAATAAAAGGAATAAAGCCATATAGATTAATTTACATTGTTCTTGTAGCAATAGGACCATATTTGAAATTAGAAGTAATTTGGGTGCTTGCAGATATAGTAAACGGACTTATGGCTATACCAAATCTAATAGCACTTGTGGGACTTAGAAAAATAATTATAGGAGAAACAAAAGAGTATTTTAAAACTCTTAGTTTTCAAAAGGCATAATAGTTTAAGATAAATCTAAAATTGATTGAATAAGTTTAGAAATTTGAACCGAAAGTATTTTTAAAAGTACTTTCGGTTTTTTCTTAGAGTTTTTAATTAAAAATGATATAATTAATAAACTTTGAGGAGGAACAAATGGAAAAATTATTAAAAGAAAAGGAAATAAATTTATTTTTTAAATACTTAATGCCTGCAGTAACGGGGACACTTGCAATAGGTATACTTATTTTTATAGATACAGTATTTATAGGTAGAGGAATCGGGGCACAAGGACTTGCAGCTTTAAATATTGCATTACCTGCTTTTACATTTTATTGCTGTGTAGGCTATCTTTTGGGAGTTGGTGGAGCAACAGTTGCAAGTATAGATGAAGGTAGAGGATTAAATAATAAGAAAAGAATATTTACAACCTGTATAGTTATTGGATTAATTATTTCGGCAATATTTGTTATTGTTCAAAATATTTATTTGGATGAAATAGTAAGAATACTTGGGGCAAAGGGAGATATATTTCCTTTGGCAAAAAGTTATTTGAGAGTAGTAGTCTATGCGTCAGGCTTGTATTTAATGCCTCATATTATTAATCCCTTTGTCAGAAACGACAATAATCCTAATTTGACAATGATAGGAATGGTTGCCTGTGGAATAGTAAATCTGACTTTAGATTACATATTCATATTTAAATTTGGTTGGGGTATGGCTGGAGCAGCAACTGCAACTGGAATAGCCCAATTTACATATACGATGATATTGTGTATTCATTTTTTTAAAAAAGATAGAAGATTAGGCTTTGAGAAAATTGATATGAGATTTGAAGATGTAAAAAGAATATTAACTGTTGGAATGCCTAGTTTTATTAATGAAATTTCTAGTGGACTAATAATATTTTTATTTAACTTATATTTGCTAAAGCTAGGAGGAGAGCTATCTGTAGCAGCTTATAGCATAATTATAAATATAAACTACTTAGTTTATTTGATTTATATGGGAGTTGGGCAGACTATACAGCCTTTGGTTTCATATAATTATGGAAGTGGAAGAAAAGATAGAGTAAATAAATTTCTTACTTTAGGACTAATATTTAATATTAGTTATGCGCTTATAGTTATAATAATATTTTTGACAAAATCTGATATAATAATAGAGCTTTTTAATAAAGATAATGAAAAATTAAGGTTATTAACAAGTCAAAATATACTGAAATATTTTTCTGCAACTATTTTTACAGGAATAAATGTAGTAATTGCTACTTATATTCAGGCGCAAGGACAAGGAAAAGCTTCAAGTGTAATTATGTTTTTTAGAGCATTTTTGTTAATGGTTATAGGAGTTATAGTTTTATCAAAGTTTTTTGGAATAGACGGAGTGTGGTATACAACATTGTTTTCAGAAGTTGTAACTTTTATTGGATTAATGATTTGGATGAAGCTCTATAAAAAAAATTGAGAATGACATAAAACTGTCACATTATTGAGATATTATTAGTGAGTAAAGACAACTGTAAGTAATGTTGCAGTTGTGTGATCACTCTCTTAAACAGGTTAGAAATAGCCTGTTTCTCTTTTTTTTTGGAAACATAAAAAATATTATAAAATGACACAAAATTGTCACAAAATGGAGTTAATATAATATTGCCAAGAATGAGGTTTAGTGAAATTATTTAATATCACATCAAAATCTCTCCAAGCAGGTTGTAAAAGACCTGCTTTTTTAATTATTAAAATTTAAATATTTAGTTGTAGTAGGAGTTATAATGAAAAAAATGAATTAAAATATAAACTGACACAATTTTGTCATAATTCTTTAGTAGAATAATTTTAGAAAAAAAATGAGGAGAAGTGAGATATGGAAAAAAAGAAAAAAATTATTATTTCTGTATTAGCAGTAGTTATTGCAGTAAGTGCTATAGGTGGCGGAATTGCAATTAAAAAATATAAAGCTAATAAGGCA
>JAGNSM010000029.1 GCA_017988045.1 Fusobacteriaceae bacterium | reverse complement strand
TATACTTGGATTATTCTAAAGAACAAGTTTTTGGAGAAGAAAATTAGGAATTAGGAATTAGGAATTAGGAATTAGGAATTAGGAATTAGGAATTAGGAATTAGGAATTAGGAATTAGGAATTAGGAAAGTATATTATTTAAATTTCGTATTTACAAGGTCTTTTCACTACTAATTACTAATTTCTACCTA
Source organism: Fusobacteriaceae bacterium (assembly GCA_017988045.1). Taxonomy (GTDB): domain Bacteria; phylum Fusobacteriota; class Fusobacteriia; order Fusobacteriales; family Fusobacteriaceae; genus JAFGUR01. The sequence continues at coordinate 19,665 of JAGNSM010000029.1, read as the reverse complement.
CTAATTGATTTTTAAGGAGGTTTTATGTCATTTCATGCAACTACAATTTTAGCTGTAAAAAAAGATGGTAAAACAGCTATTGCTGGAGATGGTCAAGTTACTCTTGGTCATACAGTATTTAAATCTGGTGCTAAAAAAATTAGAAAAATTGAAGATAAAGGTATTCTTGCTGGCTTTGCAGGAACTGCTGCTGACGCTTTTACTCTTTTTGATAAATTTGAAAAAAAATTAGATGAACATGGCGGAAATTTAAGAAAAGCATGTGTCGAACTTGCTAAAGACTGGAGAAGTGACAAAATTCTCCGTACCCTTGACGCTATGCTCATTGTTGCAGACAAAAATGATTTGCTTATTTTATCAGGTACTGGTGATGTTCTTGAACCTGATGATAATATCGCTGCCATTGGTTCTGGCGGAACTTATGCTCTTTCTGCTGCAAAGGCTCTCTATAGACATACTGAGCTTAGTGCTTCAGAAATCGTTCGTGAAGCAATGCAAATTGCTGGAGAAATATGTATATATACTAACACAAATATTAGTGTTGAAGAATTATAGGAGGATTAATATTGGCTAAGAAAAAATGTGGTGGCTGTGGAGTAGAACTTCAAAGTGAAAATAAAAATATTCCCGGATACCTACCAGAAAACAAGATAAAGGAAGCTAGTCCTGTTTGCCAAAGATGTTTTAAAATAAAAAATTATGGTGCCTATGTGCCTGTAAGTTTAACTGATGCAGATTATAAAAAAGAAGTTACAACTATTCTTAAAAATATGGATATAGTAATTGTTGTTGTAGATGTTATTGACTTTGAAGGTTCTTTTGATGCAGAACTTATTTCATTAATCAAAAAGAAAAAAGTAATTTTAGCTGTTAATAAAATAGATTTAGTTCCGGGAAGAAAACATCCTGCAGAAATAACTAACTGGTTAAATGGAAGACTATTCTTAGCTGGAATAACTCCTGCTGACATTGTTATTATGTCTACTAAGACTAAATATGGTGTTAATGGAGTAATTCGTAAACTTCGTTATTTCTTACCAAAAGGTGGAAATGTTGCAGTTATCGGAGCAACTAATGTTGGAAAATCGAGTCTTATCAATGGATTATTTGGTAAAAATACAGTAACTGTTTCTAAATATCCTGGAACTACACTAAAAACTGTAAAATTCCAATTACCTAAAACTCAAACTTTTATACATGATACTCCGGGAATCATTCCTAAAGGAAGAATCTCTGACATGGTTTGTGAAAGTTGTAATCTTAAAATCGTTCCATCAACTGAGATTTCTAGAAAAACATTCAAACTTCCTTACGATAGAGTATTTATGTTTGGTGGCTTAGTGTGGATGAGAATATTAACTGATTATGAAACAGCTCCTATCTTTACTGCTTATGCAGCAAAAGAAGTTCAATTCCATGAAACTAATGTTGATAAAGTAGAAGCTTTATTAAAAGAAAAAACAGGAAACTTCCTAACTCCTCCTTGTGATGATTGTAAAGATGATTACTTTTCTAGAGAATGGAAAGTTGAAACATATGAGATTGAAGAGCATGAAGAGATGGTATTCAAGGGTCTTGGTTGGATAACTGTAAAAAGAGGACCATTAAAGGTAGAAGTTCATCTTCCAAAAGATGCTGAAATTATTATTAGAGATGCTTTTGTTGAACCTAAAAGAGTAAGTATGGAACAAGATTACGATTAATTTAAAAGGAACGGTTAACCGTTCCTTTTCTCATTATAATCTATTTTTTTTATTAAAATACATTTTTTTATCTGCAATATTAATGATTTCATCAATAGTATTTCCGTTATCTGGATAAACTGAAGCTCCTACACTGTAAGAATACTCAATAGTTTTAGTATTAAAATGCATAGAAATTTTAGATTTTTCTTCTACCTTCTTAATTATCTTATCGAAATCCTCTTGACTTTTTAAATCTGTAAAAACCATTAAAAACTCATCTCCACCTGTTCTCATAACATTATCAGTATCTCTGCACAATTCCTTCAAATTTTTTGCTAATGTTTGGAGAGCTTTATCTCCAGCTATATGACCGTATTTATCATTAATAGATTTAAAATTATTTAAATCTATTACCAAAACCCCAACTTTTGTATTAGTTCTTTTAGTTCTAGCAAAAACTATGGGTATATACGAATCCAAAAAAGCTCTACTATGAACCCCTGTCAGAGTATCATAATTTACTTGTTGATTTACCATATAAGACTTATAAATATAGTTGTATATCAAGACTCCTATAATCAAAGCTAATAAAACATTCATAATGTTCCAATACAAATATTGACTAAAAGAATCTTTCCAACCTAAACTAGGAACTGCTGCTATTACCCATTCTGCTCCACTTATAAAAGTATTAAATATTAGAGGTTTCTCTTCTTCTGAAATATGCTCTCCCCAAAAAGGTTTATTAGGAAAATCAGCTCTATTGTATAATGAAATTTTAAGTGCTGTATTATTTTGAAAGTTTAATAATTCTTTTTCAAGTTCTTCACCACTTATTACGATACTTACTTGTCCCCAATATTTATTTTGTTTATCAAATGCAGGAATTCTTGATATGAAGCCTACTCCTCCTTGAATCAAATTAACTGGTCCTTGAAACACAACTATCCCTTTATTCTTTGCAAAAAGAACTGATTCTCTTTGATCTGGAATCTTTAATAAATCTTTCCCTATAGCACTTTTATTTCCTGTTTGAGGATAAGTCCAAACTATTGTAGTATCTTTTAATACAGAAATATTTTTTATCATTCTATCATTTTTATCAATCAAGTTTTCTACATACTTCAAATTAAATTCAGCATCAGCTTCAGGAAATGTTTTTATAAAAGCTAAATATCCATTGGTTAATTGTATTCTTGAGCTAATCTCTTTTTCAATACTAGACTTATAATCAATTATACTTTCCATTATATTCATTTTTTCTTGCTGCTCTAACTTCTTAAGATTCAAATTTATTATATTTCCTAAAGTAAAAATTATTATAAGGCTTATGAAACTACTTATAAATATTGCCAATAATCTTACTCTATTTTTTGAAAGTTTCACTTCAATCACCTCCCAAATATCTAGCTACAAAAATCCCATTTATATTCTCTATTATAAAGTATTATATACTATACTATTTAATATTTACAAGAAATATGTTTATATTTCTATAATAAAATTTTTCAACTATAATATATTCAAAATAAGTAATTCTCCTGCGTATAAAATGTTTAAATACAAAAAAATGCCAAAAGAAAAACTGAAGATATTACTCTTCAGTTTTCTCTATAGCTTCTATATTTTCTTCTACCTCTTCTTTTGCTTTCGGTTTTGGTTGTCCAAACATCCATTCAATATTTCTTCTGATTCCTTCTAAATCATAAACTGTTCCATCTACTTCTAACTTATCATTTTCAGGGAACGGTTCATACCCTTCTTCAATTGGAGCATTTCCATCTAAATTTAATTGGAATTTTTTAACTTCTTCATGACCAGGTATTGTATAATCTGTTTTTACAGTAACAATTACATCCTCTTTTTTAGATAAGATATCTAATACCTCTTCCTCTGTAAATCTTCTTTTTGGAGGATACATTGCAGTAAATAAATTTACTGACTTAATAAATTTATATCCTGAAGGAGTTTTTTCTAATATATCTGCTGTATATTTCCCTCTTTTGTATATAGCAACATTTTGCATTCCTATTACTTGTTTTGCTGCTAATCCCGGATATTGCCCTCTAACTCCAAACTCAACTTTTGCTAAAATTTCCTCTTCTGGATCATTTATTCTTAGTTCAAATAAAGTATCTGCATTCACTTCATCAAAAGAAGCTATCGCTACTATATTTGGTATAACTAGTGGGAATATTGGTGACGTAACTACATCAAATACTCCTCCTAAATCAATTTTCCCAGTTTGCTGATTAATTCCCCCGAATTCCCCAATTAAAAAATAATTTAAACTAATTGCCATCTGTCTTCCTTTCGTTCTCTTGTAGTATTGTTTTATATAAGTCTAAAATTTTTCTCATTCTAACTAATTCTTTTACTGAAAGTTTTCTTTTAGATATTCTTTCATCATAATCACTTTTCAAAATTATATTTACTTCTTCATTTTGTAGCATTTTCTCCAAATTTACCATATATTTTTCATCTACAGGAAACAGTATTTTTTCTTCTACCCCCATATTTATAGTAGTATTATCTTTCCATATAGGATTAAAAGTTCTATAATCCAAAAAATCTATCTCAAAATCTTCTGTACCTATAAATTCAATGCTTTTCATATAAAGCCAATCTTTACCTCTATAATTAATTCCTAGATAAAGCTTTGCTGTATCCTCTTTTTCTATAAAAAGAAATATATTTTCTTGTTTAAATTTCTTTGAATAATCATATTTATAATATGTTTTTTTCTCAATATTTTTTTCTAAAATATCTTCATACTTAGATTTCTTAAATTTTTCATCTACAAGTTTTTCATAATTATTATTTGTACAAGAAATTACAAATAAAGTCAACATTAATATGATTGTTTTTTGCATAATTCAGCCCTTTTCCAAATAATTTCTATATAATGATAGCACATTAACGAGATTTTGTAAATTCTTTATAGGTTTTTTTGATGTATTCTACAGCTCTCTCTTTCCCATTAAATCTATCTTTTAGCTGTTCTTCATAGATTTCCTCCAGAATTTTTCCGAAATCTCTTCTATTTTGAAATCCTAATTCCAATAAATCTCTTCCCAGAATTATTGGCTCCAAATCTTTTCTAATCTTCAAATAATTTCTAAATACTTTCTTTATGAATTCCAATTTTTCTTCTTCTATGTAATAATATATTTTTAATAATGCTCTAATTGGAGTATTAATAGCAATTTTCTTTATTAGATATATATCAAACTTCTTTTCCAAACTTCTCAATATTTCGTAATTATCTAAAATTGACTTTAACTCTCCTATTAATTTCTTATCTTTCATAAAATAATATGGAAAACTATTTCCACCTTTATATAATATTCCCCATAATACTAACTTATCTTTCGTCTTGATTTTTTCAAATTTTTCTAAGTTATTATTAACACCTATAATTTTCTCTAAAACTCCCATTTCTTTTAAAAATAAAAATGCCTTTGAAGGATTTTTTAAACTTAATATTTTCTCAAATTCTGTCACTATTCTCTCTTCTACTACTTCCAAAATTTTTTCTGAATTTAGTTTTATGAGCTCCTTTAGTTCTTCTTTTACCTCAAATCCATATTTCTCATAAAAATATGCTACTCTTAAAATTCTTACTGGATCATCCATAAAAGTGTTATCATCACAATTCCTAAGCAACCTATCTTTAATATCTTTTGTTCCTTTCATGGGATCGTATATTTTCCCAGAAATTGGGTCAAAATAAATAGCATTTATACTTAAATCTCTTCGCTTAGCACTTTCTTGTAAAACTTCTTCATTTGTAGATTCACTCCAAATCTTATTATTCAAACTAATTTCCACAGAATTATTTAATAAATATATTTCAAAATTTCCTACTTTTTTAAAATTTCCATATTTTTTAAGAATCTCTTCTAAAACTTCTTCTGATAACCCAAAAACTTCTATATCCATATCTTTGTTTATTGTTCCTAATATTTTATCTCTAACATATCCACCAACTATATAGGCAATTCCATTTGCACTTATTACATCTCTAAAAAATTCTGAATCCATAATCCCTACTTTCAGAAAATAAAATTTGATATATGCTACAGCTTTTATTCCTATGTAGCAAAAAAGCCATTAATATTTCTATTAATAGCTTTCCAATTATTTTTTTCTATTCCCAATATAATCAGCTAATTCTAAGAAATATTTATTATTCTCATGGAAATTCTCAATAATTATTTTTTTAGCTTCTGATATTTTTTCATCTAACATAATTTTTGTTTTTTCTATACCGAATATTGCAGGATATGTTGATTTTTCTAATTTCAAATCACTTCCTACTGGTTTTCCTATATCTTCAAATGTTCCTTCTATATCTAATAAATCATCTTTTATCTGAAAAGCAAGTCCAATTAAATCAGCATATCTAATAAGAGCTTCTTTTTTAGAACCTTCTACCCCTGCAAGAACTGCCCCTGCTTCTATTGGAAGTCTTATCATCATTCCAGTTTTGTGAGTATGAATATATTGCAGTGTTGGTAAATCAACTATTTTTCCTTCTGATTCAATGTCAACTACCTGACCACCAATCATCCCTTGAACTCCTGCATATTTACTTACTAACTCTATTATTTTTACGAGTTTATCTGCTTCAATACCTTTAGATTTTGACGCTACAATATAAAAAGCATAAGTTAACAAGGCATCTCCCACAAGTATTCCATTGGCTTCTCCATAAACTTTATGAGTAGTCAGTTTTCCTCTTCTGTAATCATCATTATCTAACGCAGGTAAATCATCATGTACTAGAGAATATGTATGAATCATTTCAATTGCTGATGCAACAGCATCTCCTTTAGATATTTCTACTCCCAAAAGTTCTAAAGTCATATAATGTAAAATAGGCCTTAGTCTTTTTCCACCATTTAGCAATGCATACTTCATTCCTTCACTCATTACTGGAGGATAATGCAATTCTTCCAAATACTCCAAAAGTTTTTTTTCTACCCTCTTTTGCATTTTATCTAAATAACTCTTCATATTTCCTCCTATTCTAGGTCTTCCAACTCAATTTTACCATTATTTATACTTATCTTTTGCACTTTTCCTTGTGCTTCATTTAGTATTTTACTACATTCCTCTATGAGTTTCATTGATTTTTCATACTCTTTAATAGACTCGTCTAAATTTAATTCACCATTCTCAAGTTTTTCAATTATTTCATCTATTTCTGTTAAATTTTCTTCATAAGTTTTTTTCTTTGCCATTTTAAAACCTCCGTAAATACTATATCATAAACTCAACTCTTTTACAATTATACCTAATTAATTTATAAATTTTTTAATAATTAATTATGCTATAATTAATTATAATTTTAAATCTTGGAGGTAATTATGATTATATTTGCTCATAGAGGAGCTTCTGCTTTTGCTCCCGAAAACACTAAGGCTTCTTTTAAAAAAGCTCTTGATTTAGGTGCTAAACATTTTGAGTTTGACGTACAGATAACTTCTGATAATAAATATGTAGTTTTTCACGATTATACTTTAGAAAGAACCAGTAATGGAAAAGGAAAACTATCTGACAAAACGCTATTAGAATTAAAAAAATTAGATATTGGCTCTTGGTATTCCGAAGAATTTTCTGGAGAACAAATTATGACACTTAAAGAACTTATAGAATTTTTTCCAAAGGATTCTTTCTTAAATATAGAGTTAAAAAGAGATAAAAATGATAAAAGATTTTTTGGAGAAAGTTTTTTAGAAATTATCAGACCCATTAAAGATAGACTTCTTATTTCTTCTTTTGACTGGGAACTTTTAACATATTTAAACAATCTAGAACCTAATATCTCTTTTGGCATTTTAGTTGATAAATATTGTACAAATTTTATATCTGATATAAAAGATTTACCATTTATTCCATACTCTATTAATCCTAATTTCAAAATTATTGATGAAAACTTTATAAACACTTTTAAAGAATATAATATTATTGTTTACACAGTTAATGACCTAGAAAAAGCTCTATATTTAAAATCTCTCGGTGTTTTCGGAATTTTCTCCAATTATCCTAATATCTTATAATTCTTATATTTTTTCAAAATAAAAGGACAAATCTTTCGATTTGTCCTTTCTTCTATTCACATAAATAATTATTTTTTAGCTGCTTTTGCAGGTTTAGCTGCTTCTGCTTTTTTAGCTGCGTAAGCTACTGGTCCGTAGTATGCTGCTAAGTAAAGTTCTTTTAATTCAGACATTAATGGGTATCTAGGGTTTGCACCAGTACATTGGTCATCAAACGCTTCTTCTACCATTCTATCTAATTTAGCTAAGAAATCAGCTTCTGGAACTCCCCATTCTTTAATAGATGCAGGTATTCCTATTTTAGCTTTTAATCCATCAACAGATTTTACTAAGTTTTCTACTTTTTCATCATCAGTTTTTCCACCGAATCCTAAGAAATCAGAAACTTTAGCATATCTATTTTTAGCATTTGGATATTTGTATTGTGCAAATCCAGCCATTTTAACTGGTGCATCAGTTGCATTAAATTTAATTACTTCATTTAACATTAATGCATTTGCTGTACCATGAGGTATGTGGAATGCTGCTCCCAATTTATGAGCCATTGAGTGACATATACCTAGGAAAGCATTAGAGAATGCCATACCAGCTATACAAGATGCATTAGCCATTTTTTCTTTTGCTTTAACTGCTGTTGCTCCACCATCTGCTGATTCAGGTAAGTATTTGAATACTAATCTCATTGCTTCTAAAGCTAATGGATTTGTGAATTCAGATGCGAATACTGAAGCATATGCTTCCATAGCATGTGTTAATACGTCAATTCCTGATGCTACTGTTAATCCTCTAGGCATAGATAACATTAATTGTGGATCTACTATTGCCATATCTGGAGTTAATTCGTAATCTGCTAATGGATATTTTACACCTGTTGCATCATCAGTGATAACTGCAAATGGAGTTACTTCTGATCCAGTTCCTGCAGATGTTGCTACTGCGATAAATTGAGCTTTATTACCCATTTCAGGGAATTCAACTATTCTTTTTCTGATATCCATAAATGTCATTGCTAAATCTTCAAATTTAACTTCTGGATGTTCATACATTACCCACATGATTTTCCCAGCATCCATTGGAGATCCTCCACCAAGAGCTATTATAACATCTGGATTATATGATCTCATTAAGTCAGCACCTTTTCTAACTGTAGTTAATGTAGGATCTGCTTGTACTTCAGAGAATATTCTATAATCTACTCCCATTTCTTCTAATATAGAAGTTACATGATCAGTATATCCTAAAGAAGCTAAAACCGAATCAGTTACGATAAACGCTTTTTTCTTTTTACCTTTTAATTCATTTAAAGCAACTGGTAATGAACCTGATTTAAAGTATATTTTTTCTGGAACTCTGAACCAAAGCATATTTTCCCTTCTTTCTGCAACAGTTTTAACGTTCATTAAATGTTTAACTCCAACGTTTTCTGATACTGCATTTCCTCCCCATGATCCACACCCTAGTGTTAATGATGGAGCAAGTTTGAAGTTAAATACATCTCCTATAGCACCTTGTGCTGCTGGCATATTTATAAGAGTTCTTCCTGTTTTCATTTTTCTTCCAAATTGGTGTATTTTAGTTCTTGCTAATGTTTCATCAGCATATAATACAGATGTATGTCCTAATCCACCTAATTCTACTAATCTATCTGCTTTTGTTAATGATTCATCAAATGATTTAGTTTTGTACATTGCAAGTACTGGAGATAATTTTTCATGTGAGAATGGTTCTTCTAATTCTACTGATTCTACTTCTCCTATTAATACTTTTGTAGTTTCTGGAACTGTGATTCCAGCTAATTTACCTATTTTATAAGCTGATTGTCCAACTATATCAGCATTTAATCTTCCATCTACTACTATTGTTTTTCTTACTTTATCTACTTCTTCACCTTTAAGGATATAAGCTCCTCTAGCAGCAAATTCAGCTCTTACTTCATCATAAATTGATTCTTCTACTAAAACTGATTGTTCTGATGCACAGATAACTCCATTATCAAATGTTTTTGATAAAAGAATTGAGTTTACAGCCATTTTGATATGAGCTGTTGTATCTATAATTACAGGTGTATTTCCAGCTCCTACTCCTATTGCAGGTACTCCTGATGAGTAAGCAGCTTTAACCATTCCTGGTCCACCTGTTGCTAATATAATATCTACTGATTTCATTAATACGTTTGATAATTCTACTGATGGTTCATCTATCCATCCAATTAATCCTTTAGGAGCTCCAGCTTTTTCAGCAGCTTCCATAACAATTTTAGCAGCTTCTATTGTACAGTTTTTTGCTCTTGGGTGTGGAGAAAATATGATACCATTTCTTGTTTTAAGTGATATTAAAGCTTTAAATGCAGCCGTTGATGTTGGGTTAGTTGTAGGTATTATAGCTCCTACTATTCCAATTGGCTCAGCCATTTTTGTAATTCCGTAAGCAACATCTCTTTCGATAATTCCGCAAGTTTTAGTATCTTTGTATTGGTTATAGATATACTCAGAAGCGAAATGGTTTTTTATAACCTTATCTTCTACGATTCCCATACCAGTTTCTTCTACAGCCATTTTAGCTAATGTTATTCTAGCATTGTTAATTGCTAAAGCAGCATCCCTAAATATTCTGTCAACTTGCTCTTGAGTGAAAGTAGAAAATTCTTTTTGAGCTTTTCTAATACTTTCAATCTTAGCTTTTAATTCTTCAACAGTTGTAACTCTTGACATCTTAAAACCTCCTAAAAATTTTTTATTATGTGAAATAGTTATTTTGCAACTTCTTAAAAAAATCAAAACCCCTGTTCCATTTTAATTTGTACCTATCGGATTCTGACATCAACTCTAAGTTTCTTTTTTCACTTGTTTCTTATGCACTTATATTAACAGAAAAAACAGTTTAAGTCAAGAACTTTTTTTCACGTTTAATTAATTTCAAATTGTACTGAAATTTTTTATTTCTAAAAATTTCAAATTCTTTTGTGAAAGAGATATCTTAAAGTTTTGGATGGCTAACTACTTCCATAAAAGTATAGCACAATATTTTTCTATTTTCCACATTCTTTACCAATGAAATAAACTTTTTATTTGCTAAAAATTAAAGGAACTTTTTCAGTTCCTAATTTTTTAGTATATATTCTTTTATTGCCTCAACTACACCATTTTCATCATTGGATTTTGCATTATGAGTTGCAATTTTTTTAAGCTCATCATGCCCATTCTCCATTGCAAAGGCTATTTTTGCTTTTTTGAACATCTCCAAATCATTAAGGTAATCTCCAAATACAGCAGTTTCACTTTTATCAATATTTAAGTAGTTTTGAATTTTTTCTAAAGCAGATCCTTTATTTACGCCTTTTGACATAATATCCATCCAAAATTTCCCAGAAACAACAACTGTATGAGTATCTTCAAACTTCTTATAATAAGGATATAGATTATCATAGCTAGACTCTTTCTCAAATATTGCCACTTTCAATATCTCATCTTCAACATCTAATAAGTTGTCTACCAATTTCAAATCATTCATTCCAATACTTGCTTCTTTATAAGCTAATTCATTACCTTTTTCCATATAACCAGCTTTTTTTCCAGAAAGTATTGTAGCTGCATTTGGAATTGTCCTTCCCAATTTTACAAACTCCGCTATCTTATCTTTTTCAAGCACATCAGAAAACAGTTCCTTACCTTTTTCCATTCCCAATGCTCCATTTTCTGCAATGAAAATTATATCTTCTTTATGTTCAATAAACTTATCCAATAAATTGTCATAACGTCTACCACTTGCTACAATGAATTTTATACCTCTTTCTTTAAGTTTCTCTAAAACTTCCCAAAACTCTTCATTTATTTTATGATTACTATCTACTAAAGTTCCATCCATATCACTTACTATTAGCTTTATCATTATTACCTCCTATATTATTTGGTATCATCATGTTGAAAAATTGCAACCATTTGATTCTACTAGTATAAAAAACTATTTTTTTTAGTATAACATATAATAAGTCGCCATAAAAGAAAAAAGACAGAGTATAAACTCTGTCCATAAAAAATTATCTTTTTGAGAATTGTGGTGATCTTCTTGCTTTTCTTTTTCCGTATTTTTTTCTTTCAACCATTCTAGAATCTCTAGTTAGGAATCCAGCTTCTCTTAATGCGGCTTTTAAAGCTTCATCAGATTCAAGTAATGCTCTAGACACACCATGTCTAATAGCTCCAGCTTGTCCTGTTTGTCCTCCACCATTAACGTTAACAAATACTTTGAATTTATCAGTAGTTTCTGTTAATACTAATGCTTGTTGAGCAATCGTTCCGAATATGTTTCTTCCTCCGAAGTATTCTTCAACAGATTTCCCGTTTATTTCCATTCCTGATCCTCCAGGAATTAATCTTACTCTTGCTACAGATGTTTTTCTTCTTCCAGTTCCCCAGAATTGATTAATTTCAGCCACTTCTTATTACCTCCTATAATTCCACGTTCTCAGGTTTTTGTGCTCCATGAGCATGTTCTGCACCAGCAAATACTCTTAATCTTGTTAATTGAGCGCTTCCCAATTTGTTTTTAGGTAACATTCTTCTAACTGCTAATAAGATTACTTCTTCAGGTCTTCTATCTAAGATTTCTCCTAGAGATCTTTCTCTAATTCCACCTGGGAATCCACTGTGGTTGTAGTATTTTTTATCAGTTAATTTCTTACCTGTAACTGCTATTTTACTAGCGTTTGTTACTACTACGAAGTCTCCTCCATCAATATGCGGAGTAAAATCTGCTTTGTTTTTACCCATTAAAGTTTTAGCTATTTCTACAGCTAATCTTCCTAAAATTTGCCCTTCAGCATCAAAGTGTACCCAGTTTCTAGTTACATCTTCTTTTCTTACCATTTTTGTATATTTGTTCACTAATGTTTCCTCCTCGGTTATAATTTATATTATAACATAACGGCCTTTGTGGGAAAGGTTTTTCTAAAATATTATAGAGCACTTTCCACTTTTTGTCAAGGACTTTTATTTTACAATCTAAAATTATTACTGCTCATATACACCAAAATCTTTGTTGTCATTCAGTATTTCTATATTTTCATATTTCTCCAAATAAGAAAATTCATTTTCAAACCATTTTACAAGATTATCGTCTCTTTTTATACTAGTTCCATTATTGATAAAAACATTAATTGTTAGTCTTTTAAAATTTTTAAGTCCAATTGAAATATCTTCTCGTATCATATCTTCAGTTTGTCCAAATATTCCGACCATTAAGCACACGTTTTCAAAGTAATTAGTAAGTTCAGAAATATCTTTATAGTATAAATCTTTATTTAACACATTGTTTCTAAAATTTTCATCAAAACTCTCTATTCCAACTTTAAATCTTACTTCTACCCTATCAAAATAATCTCTAATTTCCTGCAATCTATTTTTATAAATATAATATGCTTCAAACCAAATTACTTTTATTTTTTTACTGTGAACTATCTCTCTTATTTTTTTCAAAGTTATTTCTGGCAACTCAAAAACAGAACCTGAATTTATAACTTCCAAAGCCTCAAACTCTCCAGTAATTCTTTCTAAGACTTCAAGATTTATTTTATTATTTAGTTCCTCATCTGTTGAATTATCCTCTATATAATTACAAAAAGTACATTTTCCATAAATACAAGGTTTCCCTTTTAACAAAACTATTTCTCTTGGATTCTTTTTAACTATTTTACTATATCTATTGTCCATTTTTTCTCCAATATTAATCTTTATACATTCCTATAACTCTCTGAGCCAAGGCTTCGTCTTCTAAAAATCTTCCTCTAAATGTTGTCGTAATAGTTTTAGATGAACTATTTTTTATTCCACGAGTTGTCATGCATGCATGCTCTCCACTAATCCATATAGCTACGTCTTTACTTCTTGTAATTTTTTCTATTATATAAAGTATATCACTCGCTATTCTCTCTTGAAGTTGTAGTCTTTTAGCTACCATATCGCACACTCTTACTATTTTTGATAAACCTATAACCCTATCTGTAGGAATATAAGCTACTGCCACTTTCATGTTGTACATAAGTGCAAGGTGATGTTCACAATGACTAAATATTTCAATGTCCTTTATCATAACTACATCATGGTTATCTCTATCAACAACCAAATCATCTTCAAAAGTCACATCAAACTTCTGGGCTATTTCATCATTACTATAATTAACTCCCTCAAAAACTTCTGCATAATAATTAGCCACTCTTTTAGGTGTTCCTATTAATCCTTCTCTCTCTGGATTTTCACCTAAAGCCTTTAATATCTCTTTTATATGAAATTCAATTTTATCCTTATCTATCATAAATAACCTCCCACAAAATATCAGATATTATATCATAAATTCTTATTATTGACAAAGATTCTCTACCAATTTATTAAACTTTTAGCTTTATTGTTTATTCTCAAATATAAAAATCAATTTTTGCTCATTTTAAATTTTTACTATATATTTTCAACAGAAAAAACTTTTTTTGTTTAAATACTTGCCAAAACGTTTAAAAAAGGGTATAATCTTAATATTAAAAGGAGGTAGATAATGCGATATATACTGATTTTCTTAGTTTTAATAAACTTTGCTTTTGCTGATATATTAAACTCTACTAGCAATAATACTGGAATTAACATAGGAACTTTAATTCAAGATGATAAAAGCCTTTTATCAAACATAAGTGATGAATTACCCAACAAAAAACTAATTACTGAGATAAAAAAAAGTGATAAGAATAGTGTTGAAAAGATTCTTGATGAAGCCTTTAAGCTTCTAGGAATTAAATATGTTTGGGGTGCTGTTGGTCCTGACAAATTTGACTGTTCTGGATTTGTTTCCTACGTTATCAATAAAAGTTTAAACATTAATCTTCCTAGAGTATCTTCAGATATGGCAACATATAAGAATGATAAACTTGGATTTAGTGAACTTCAAAGAGGAGATTTAATTTTCTTTGATACTCTAAACAAAGGCAGAGTAAGTCACGTTGGAATTTACATAGGAGATAATAAATTTATTCATGCTTCTAGTGGTTCCAAAACAAAAAAAGTTACTATTTCAGAATTTGATTCGTACTATAAAAATAAATTTAAATGGGGAATTAGATTATAACCTTAAAGCTTGCGCTTTAAGGTTATTTTTTTTCCAATACCTCACATCTATTTTTACCTTTTCTTTTAGCTTTATAAAGCATTTCATCTGCAAGTTGTACCATGTCTTCTACTCTTTGATTTGAGAGAATTTGTCCATAAACTACTCCTATGCTTATTGTTACTTTTCCAAAGTTAGAGTTTTTATGTTCAATATCCATTTTTTCTATGTTTATCCTGATTTTTTCAGCAATATTTAAAATATTTTCTAGTGTAGTTTCTTGTATTATTACTGCTATTTCTTCTCCACCATATCTAGCTACTAAATCTGTTTTTCTTTGAATACTCTTTCTTAATACTTCACCTATTTTTTTTAAACAATTATCTCCAGCTATATGTCCATAAGTATCGTTATACTTCTTAAAATCGTCAATATCCATCATCATAAATCCTATTGGTCTTTTGTTTCTTGATGCCAAATCTAGAACTTCTACTCCATATTCATCAAATTTCCTTCTATTAGGAATTTGCATTAATTCATCAATATAAGAAAGCTTATTTAATATCTCATTTTTTTCTTCTAGCTCTATGGTTCTTAATCTAACTTCTTCTGAAAGATGTTCTAGCAAATTAGTCAATTTATTCCCCATTAAGTTAAAGTTATTTGTTAATTCATAAAGCTCATTTTTATCTGTAATGAGTGGAACTTCTTCATAAATTCCAGAAGCTAAATGTTTAGCACTCTCATTAAGTTTAAGTATTGGATTTACTATATGCTTAATAACTATTAATGTTATTATCATAAACAACAATGAAACTATTGATACGCTTATCAATGTCTGCAAAAGAATTATCTTTGTTTCACCTAGGAAATCATCAATTAAAATAACTATAAAAATATCCCAGTTAATGTTATAAAATTTTAATTTTTCTTTAACTAATAAATACTTTTTACTCCCTATTTCTATTTCTTGATATTTCTTATTACTTTCATTTTTCAATTTTGCAACTGCACTTTTAGTTACAAAATTTTTACTTTCTGATGCTTTAATATTTATAGACAAACCCTTATCCATTTTAAAAATTTCTTCGTCTACAGTTGTTGCTACTAAGCTTTCCTTTTCATCTAATATAAATACTTCTCCATGCTCCCCTATTGGAAGCTCTCTAAGTACTCCACCTAACCAAGTTAATAAAAAATCAACACCGACTACCCCTAATACTTTTTCTCCTTTATATATAGGCATACTTGCTGTAATAGTTGGTTCCTTAAATACAAAATGACTATAAATAGAGCTAAATGTAATATTCTTATTTTTTAAGGCTCCTATATACCATGGTCTAACTCTTGGATCAAACTTTTTAAATATTTGAACTAGTTCAGTCCCTTCTCCATAGCTATTTATTTCATAATACTCTGAGTTGCCTCCTGTAGACTTATTATTTCTAACTATATTAAAAGTATTATCTAAATTTCTTCTTGCACCATAAAACTCTCCATTTTCCAGCCCAACATAAGTCATTGCTACATCATCAAAATTCTTTATCATTGTAGAAAAATATCTTTCTCTTTTATTCGTATCAGAAACGAGTAGTAAATCATTATTAAAAGAATCATAATTTATTTTACTAAGTTGTATTGCCTTCGAAAGTTTACTATCAAGATTCATTTCTATGATAGACACCATTTGATTTTTTAACTGAACCATCACTTCCTCTACCATTTTTTTACTATGATAAAGAACAACAGATGTTATAATTATAGTTGCAACTAAAAAAGCCGAAATTAACGGTACAACTAATTCGAGTTTTATTGAGTTTACTTTGAATAATTCCTTCCTTTTCATAATAATCATCCTTTTTTTATGAAGCCCATTTTCAATCTTATTCTTTATCTAATAAATATACAATTCTAATAATTCTTTTCCTTTTTTAAAAAAAATAGAAGCTATTCTAAGCTCCTATTATCAAATACCCTATATACAGACTATAGACTATTAAAAATACAATTCCTTTTTTCCTATCTAACTTTCTTTCCTTACTAAAAAATACAAAAGAAAATAAAAGTAACGAAATAAATATATTCATTATTATATCAATTTGACTTTCTCCTAAAGGAATAGGATTAATAAGTGCTGATGCACCCAAAATCCAAAACACATTAAACAAATTGGAACCTGTTATGTTCCCAACAGCGATGTCTACATTTCCTTTTAAAGCTGCTATTACAGAAGTTGTCAATTCTGGAAGTGATGTTCCTATACTAACTATAGTTAATCCTATTATCCTTTCTGATATTCCTGCACTTCTTGCAAGTAAAACTGCATAGGTAACTATAACTTTACCCCCTACCATTAAAAGCGCTAATCCTATTATTATCATAAAAATTGATTTTGGCTTACTAAATATCTTTATTTCGCCTTCATCTGCTGCTCTTCCTTCTTTTGCCAAAGAAAAAGTATAACTTAAAAATATTATAAAAAACATAAGCATTACTAATCCATCTGCCCTAGATATTTGAGAAATTCCAGCTTTATCAATCAAATTGTCATTAACTAAAAAAAACACAACTAAAGCTGATATAATCGTAAGTGGAATCTCTTTCCATGTAGTATTATCTTTAACATAAAGTTTCTTTAATATAGCTGTTAATCCTAATATAAAAGCTATATTAAACATATTACTTCCTACAATATTTCCCATTGCTATTTCATTAGCACCCTTTGCAGAAGACATCACGTTTACTATAAACTCTGGCATAGATGTCCCAAAGGCAACTATAGTAAGTCCTATAACCATATTTGGCACATTATATTTTTTAGCCAAAGATGACGCACCATCTACTAAAAAATTACCTCCATAAACTAAAGGTATAAATCCTATTACTAACAATATAAAATTTAACAATTTTTACTCCTTCCAACTTATCTCATAGCTTATTGTAAAACTTTTTTTGTGAAATCTTAATTCCACATAGCAAGTATTTTACCTTACTCTCTTTATAAATAAATTTTAGAGAAATCTATGAATCTTTAAATTCATAGATTTCTTAATAAAACTCCAAATAACAATATCTTATCTTTAAATTAGTTTGTCCCTTTATTTTAACCTAACTTGTCCATTTCCACTAAAGCTTTCCCCATCATATTCACATATCGCTGCATCTTCACCCAAATATCTAACAACTTTTGCATCTCCTATATATTTTTCATCATATCCATAGAATATACCTTCAAATGTTATTGGTGCACCTTGTTTATATACTTTTAATTTAGTACCAATTTTTAAATTAGACTTAATACCAGAATTAATATAAACTTCTCCGTTACTTACTTTTATTACTTTTGCTGACCACTCAACTTTATCTACTTGAGCAATAATTCCTTCCAAAACATCAATAGCTGCTGCTCTCAAAGCATCTGCTTCTACCGTATCGTCATATCCAGATGTTGTCCCTACTCCAAGAGTTGTCCCTACTTTTTTAGTAGAAGTCCCTTCTCCCGAATCTGCCAAAATAACTTCTCCAGTTTTAGTATTTATAATTCTAAAATCAAAAGTTATCTCTGTTTTTTGCTCTTTCCCAGTAGACAAGAATCCTTTATCTCCTTGAGTATTATTTGTATATTTTGTTATTGCACCTGTTACTATGAAATCAGCGTCAACTAATTTTTGAAACTCTGCAATTTTCCCTTCACCTAAAGTATTTGAAAAATTAACTTCTGCCATTACTTTATCTATTTCTTGTCTTTCTAATACAATAAATCTGTTACTTTTTACAAGTTCTGTAGCCATTATATCAGACAAATTTTCTCCTGCTTTTCTTTTCTCTGCTATAGCAATATTATTTTTAAATGATGCAATAGCTATTTTTCTTTTCGGTGTAATTAGCACTTTCTCATCTTTGTATTCCCTTAATGTCTCTACTTTATCATCCTTAACTGTTTTTACTTCTCCACTTTTACAAGCAACTATCCCTATTGCAAGCATTAATACAATTAGTGTTTTTTTCATAAATCCTCCTAAAGTCTTATAATTTTTCAAGAACTTCTTTTAATATAACATCATATTTCTTATCTGAAGTAAAACCAGCAGCTTTAATATGACCTCCTCCTCCAAAAAGACAAGCTATCTTATTTACATCTGTTCCATTTGATCTCATGCTTCCTTTAATAAGTCCATTCTTTTCTTCTCTAAGAAATAAAGCTACTTCCGTTTTTTCATAACTTCTAAGAGCTTCTACCACTCCCTCTGTATCCTCTTTTTTAGCATTATTTTCTTCAAATGCTTTATATGGGATATAAACAAAACTAAGTTTTTTATCCTCATAAAATGTAAAGTTACTCATAGCATATCCAAGCATTTTTAGTCTTGCAAAAGATTTTTTATCATAAAATTCCCTTACAATCTTCTCGTTATTTACTCCCAACTCTCTAAGGTCTGCTGCTATTCTAAAAGTCTTTGGCGAAACATTAGTATAAGAAAAATTTCCTGTATCATTTACTAGTCCTGTATACACAGATTCTCCCATATCAATATCAAACTCTACACCTAGTTCTTTTAAAATATCATATACTAACTCTGCTGTAGAAGAAATATTAGTATTTACGTAATTAATATGTCCATAAGAATTATTACTTACATGATGGTCGATATTTATAATTCTTGTTTCTTCCCCTATAAAGTTAGCTACATCTCCTATTCTATCATAAGCTCCAGAATCTATTACAAATGCCAAATCAAATTTATATTTTGTTTGAACATTTTCATACTTTTCTATTATTGGAAAGTGTTCCAAAAAATCTGTAGTTTTCGGTGGGCTATCTTGCAATA
>JAGNSM010000108.1:5385-6873 GCA_017988045.1 Fusobacteriaceae bacterium | reverse complement strand
GCATTCAATAGGTGAAATGGGTGAATTTGAATATTTTGAGGGTAAAGTAACAAAAATAAAAGAGGGAAAATTTCATTTTGTTATAAGTGATGGTAATTTAGCCTATTATTTGGGAGAAAAAGGTAGCATGAATAGTAGAGAAATAGAGCCATTGGAACTAGCAATAGGAGAAAAATCAGAAAATAATGGTGATTCAAAGCTTTGGTATAGAATTTATATTGATAGTTTTTATAATGGGAATAAAGAGAATGACCCAGTTTTTAATGAATATGGGCCTGAGAGTTTTTTGAAGCCAGAGGATACGAATAAAGCTCAATTGGTAGAAGACTGGGGAAATAATATACCTAAAAAAATATTAGGGAAATTCCAATTAAATAGTTGGATAGGAGATTTTAACGAAAATTATTTTTGGGAAAATAAAGCAAAAAACATTTATGGAGAAAGCTATGTTGGAACTAAAAGATTTGGGGGAGATTTACAAGGGGTAGAAGCTAAAATAGATTATTTTAAAGCATTTTCTATAAATACTGTGTGGATTAGTTCGCCTTTTTACTCTTTTTCTGGAAGTAAGAATGATGTAATTGACTTTAGGCATATAAGCCCAGATTATGGAATGTTGGTAGAAAAATCGGGAGAAAGTCAATATAAATTACTAAATTTAAACTCTTCTGAGAAAAACAGTTTCGGAGAAAGTTTAAGTGTAGAAACATGGAAGAATACTAGTTCAGATGAATATTTTAGAGAGTTTTTAGGAAAACTTGATAAAGAAAACATTAAAGTGATATCAGATTTAAGTTTTGATTATGTTTCAAGTAGATTTTTTGCCTTTGAAGATGTGTTAAGAAATGGAAAAGATTCTATTTATTGGAATTGGTTTTTTATAGAGGAAAATTCAGAAGATAAAATATTCAACGGAAGCTCTGACAAAGGTGTAGAATCTAAAGAGGGGTTGAGATACAGAAAATCTTTTGTAAAAGTTTTACCTGAGTATACAGCAGAAGAAAAACAAGAGATACTTGAATGGAATAAAGCAAATATGACTTATAAAAGCGTAGGTGCTAATAAAGAACTGATAAATTTAAATTTAGATAATAAAGAAGTACAAGACTATATTTATAACTCAGCAAAAAAATGGTTGGATATGGGTCTTGAAGGATATATGTTTAGAGTTAAAGAAAAAGCTAATGAAAGTTTTTATAAAGAGTTGGAATTAAAGTTAAATGCAGATAATAAATATACATTTAGATACGATTTGATTGATTCTCAAGATACTACTTTAGATAAAGAAAAGACTTTAAATTATGAATTAGTTGACTCATTCCAGAAGTTTTTTGGAACAACAACATTTGGAGGAGAAGATTTGTTTACAAGTCTTTATATCCAAAATAGAAATAAGAAATCAATAAATTTTATTGAAAATATAGACATAGACAGATTAAACTCAAGCTTTATCAATGGAAGTAGAGAGTTTGATACAAATAATGAAGA
>JAGNSM010000108.1:0-5285 GCA_017988045.1 Fusobacteriaceae bacterium | reverse complement strand
AAAAAAAGAGCCATTGGCTCTTTTTTATATACTTTCTGGAATAATTTCAGCAGATTTTTGTTTGTTTCCGTTGTGTATTTTTACAGCCCAGTATACAAATGGTGTATCAGCTAAAGAAATAATAGTTTTTAGTATAACAGTAGTTATAAAAATTTGTCCCATAACATTAAGAGGCATATTTCCCCAAAAGGCAATAAGGGTAAAAATTCCTGTATCCAAAAGTTGGCTAGCAATGGTAGAAGCATTGTTTCTTATCCACAAATATTTATGTCCTTGGAATCTATTTTTCCAAAACTCAAAAGCCCAAATATCATGATTTTGTGAGACAAAAAAAGCAGCTAAACTAGCAAAAGCAAGTCTTGGCATCATTTTGAAAATACTAGCGACACTGTTATACATCTCTTTGGACATTGAATCCTCAAGCACTTGATACTGAAGAGCAAAGTTCATTAAAATAGTTGTAGCAATTAGACTAAAAAATCCAATAGCAACAGCTTTTTTAGCATCTTCTTTACTATGATTTTCTGAAAGAATATCAGTAGCTAGAAAGCTAGAAGAATAGATAACATTTCCTAAAGTACCAACTAATCCAAATATTTGTACACTCAACAAAACCTGTATATTAGCCAAAATAGTTGCTATAGGTATCCAGATAAATAATCCCATTTTACCAAACTTCTTATAAGAAAAAAGTACAGCTCCAAAGGTAAGTATTATCTCTACTACCATTAATAATTCATTCCTCATATAATCCTCCTAAAATTTATTGCAATAAAAAAAGGCTCAAAAAAGCCTTAATAAACAAAATAGAATTTTGCTAAGGCCCTAGTTTTTTTTATAGACAGGATGGTGCATGAACTGTCTTATTTTTTTTATAGCAATATATTTTATAATTAATGAAAAAAAATGTCAAGGGATTTGATAATTTTAGACATTTACTGTATAATGTGTTGAGGTGAAAAGCATTGAATAAATATATGATTTTAGGAATAGGAATAGGAGTAATAATAACTAATTTTTTCTACTCTATTGTTCCGAACAAAGATGTAAATATAGACAAGCTTGTAGAGGTAGAAGTTCAGAAAAGAATAAAGAAAATTGATGAGATGCAGAAGGTAGAAGAAAGCTTTAAGGAAGTTGTAAAAGTAGAGGAGAAAAAAGAAGAAGAAATAGAATATTTTTCTAAGGATAATAGTGCTAATGCAGTATATTATATATATATAGCTGATTCAAAAGATAAAAACTCAATAGTAAAAGAGAAAGAAAGATTGGAAGAGTTTATAGAAACAAAGATTGATTTGACAGCAGATTATGCATACTTATTGTCAGAATATCCTTATTCAATAGACCATAGTAATAAAATACTAGGGATATTGGATGAAAGATTTGGGATAAAGGCTCAAGGGCTTAAAATGGTAGAAATCGACCAGATTAAAAAAGATAAAATAAAAATTACTCCAATAAAGACAGTTAAAAAAACTAAAAAAAAGAAAGTTGAAGAAACTGTTAAAGAAAATGAGAGTGCTAAAAAGGTAGAAGTTGTGGAAGCGGTTCAGACAGTTGAGAATAAAGTGAAAGTAGAGACTGTGATAAAGACACCAGAAACTATAAAAGAAGCAGAAGTGCCAAAGGAGTAAGGTTAGAAGTTGAATTCTTTGGCAAATCTTATTTCTTTAATAAGTTCAGCTACCATTTCCCACTCATAAACATAGGTCATATCAAGAGGGTGCTGATAGATTTCTTCTTCTAAGATTTCTAATTCTTCAAGATAGAGTTCCTCATATAAAGAATATTTGTTGATAAACATTTTACACCTCCATAATATATTTTGTACATATATGTTCTATAAAAAAAAAAAAATCCTTTATTTTTTAGTAAAAATTTCGATAATAATATAAAGAAGATTCTAGGGAGGATATTATGAAAAAATTGATATTATTTTTAGTTCTGATAATAAATGCAAATGTTTTTGCAGGATATTATTTGGATTTAGCAGTAAGACCAGGAGTAAGTGTAAATTCTACTTTAGATGAAAGTGGTGTAAAAAATAATGATTTAAACTTTTCTTTAGGTGGAGAATTAGGCGGTAATTTGGGATATATAACTGTTGGTGGTGGAATCCAGTTTAACAATGCAATGAGTTTTGATGGAGGAACAGCAGGAACTACAGGAGATTTAAAATTAATGCCTTATTATGCTTACGCAAGATTTAATGTTTTTCCAATAGTATTTAAACCTTATTTAGTATACAAAATGGGAATCAATAAAGTCGTTGACTACACAGGCTTTGGCTCTGGGGTAGAAGATGGAACATATTGGGCAATAGGATTTGGAATGGATATTTATAATTTATTGGGAGAAGTAACTTATCAAAATTCAACAATGACAATAAATGGTGTAGATGAAAATTTATCACAGATACAGTTAGTATTGGGAATAAAAGCATTCTAAATAAAAAAGTCGGAAATTTCCGACTTTTTTATTTGCTAAATTTTTCTATTCATTTTATATAGCTCAAAGAGACCGTCTGTTGCAAGATTTGGAAGGTAGACATCTATTTCAGATAGCTCCATAGATATATTTTCTCCAAGTCCTCCTGTAGCAATTACAAGAACATCAGGCAAAATCTCTTTTACTCTTCGAATAATTTCCCTGATTTGTCCAACATATCCGAAAAATATACCAGCTTGTATTTGTTCAACAGTATCTCTTCCCAAAATGCTACTAGGTTTTTGAAATTCAACTTTTGGAAGTTTAGCAGTATTTCCAAAAAGAGCGTTGATTGACATATTGATTCCCGGAAGAATTCCTCCACCAATGTAGACTCCTTTTTCTAAGACTTCGTAGGTAGAAGCAGTTCCAAAATCAAAAGTAACAAAATTTCTGTTACCGTATAAATCCATGGCTTTTACTATGTTAATTATTCTGTCAGCTCCAAAACCGTTGGAATTAAGATGCTTTGCAAAAGTAAAAGGTAATTTTAAATCCAAATTTACTATGATAGGAGTTATATTGAAATATTTTTTGCATAAATATTCAAATATAACATTTATATTTGGGACAACAGATGAAATTATAATATCTTTTACATCTTTTAAATTTATATTGTTAAAATCAGATATATTTTTTATACATGAAAATAATTGGTCTTCTGTGGTGTTATTTTCTGTAGCCATTCTAAAATTTGTAAGTAATTTGCCATTTTCATTGTAAATTCCAGTGACTATGTGAGTGTTTCCTATATCAAAAGCTAATATCATTTTTCCTCCTAATGCTACTAATTAGTAATAACTGATTATATACTTAAATAAAAAAAAATTCAACGAAAAATTTATGAGAATATTTTATAGAATGAAGAGTAAATTATAAAAAAGCTTAAATTTGTTTAAAAAAAATTGTATAATAAATATAAATTGAGTTTTTTAGGGAGAAAAAAATGAAAGCATGTGGACTAATTGTAGAATATAATCCTTTTCATAATGGGCATAAGTATCATTTGTTAAAAGCTCAAGAGATAACAAAGTGTAATTTGACAATAGCTTGCATGTCTGGAAACTATTTGCAAAGAGGAGAGCCAGCATTGCTTAACAAATGGCTTAGGGCAGAAATGGCTGTAGAAAATGGAGTAGATTTGGTGGTAGAACTTCCAAGTTTTTATTCTAATGAATCAGCTGAAATTTTTGCTTTGGGAGCAGTAAAAATACTGGATTATCTAAAGGCAGACAGTATATGCTTTGGGTCAGAAGCTGGAGAGGTAGAAAGCCTTCAAAATATAGTTGATTTTAGTGAGAGAAAAGAATTTTCAGAAAGAATAAAAGAGTTATTAAAAGATGGAATTTCCTATCCAAATGCAATGAGAATTTTGATTGAAGAAGAGTTTGGAGAAAATAGTTTGAATCCCAATAATATATTGGGTATAGAGTATATAAGGGCAATTAAAAAAATCAAATCAGAGATAAAACCTTTTACCATAAAAAGAGAAAAAGTAGGATATTTTGATTTGGGATTTAAAGACGAAATAGCCTCTGCGACAGGAATTAGAGCTATGCTGAAAGAAAAAGAGTATGATAAATTAAAAAAGCTGATGCCACCTAAAACTTATGAAATATTAATGAAAAATTTGGATAAATTGGCGTTTTTAGATGATTATTATACTTTGATAAAGTTTAAAGTGCTAAATGATAGAGATAACCTCAGAAATATTACAGATATGGAAGAAGGCTTGTGGAATAGAGTTTATGATATTTGTAAAAAGACTAATACTTTAGATGAGTTTATGAAGGAGTTTGTAAATAAAAGATATACTCTCAGCAGAACCAAAAGAATACTTTGTCATATACTTCTTAATTTAACGAATAAAGAAAGAGAAGTAGTAAAGCAAGAACTTCCTTTTGTTAGAGTTTTAGCTTTTAATAAGAAGGGTGCAGAATATCTTAAATATTTAAAAAAAGAACATGAAATAAGTCCTCTAGTATCAAATAAAAATGTAAATAATTTATTACAAGATAAAGAACTTTTTGAAAGAGAATTGGCTAGAGATGAAATATACAAATTGATACATCCTTATACTGACCAGAAATTTGCAATAAATAAAAAGGAGGATTGATGGAGAAGAAGAGAATACCAAATTTTATTTATATTACTTATGGAATAGGAGTATCTTATGCAATTATTGACCAAATATTTGCGCAGTGGGTACTTTACTATTATTTGCCACCCAATAACTCTGGATTGCAACCAATATTGGCACCGATTTTGATATCATTAGCTTTAGTAATCGCAAGATTTGTTGATATGAGTATAGACCCATTTATTGGGCATTTTAGCGATAGATTCAATTCTAAGTGGGGTAGAAGAATACCTTTCATGGCTTTTGGAGGGATTCCATTAGTCTTAGTAACAACACTATTTTTCTTTCCAATAAAATCTAGTGAAATGGCAAGTTTTATATATTTATCACTAATTGGAGCACTGTTTTTTATTTTTTATAGTATCGTAGCAGGGCCTTATAATGCGTTAATTCCTGAGATTGGAATAAATAAAGATGAAAGATTAAATTTATCTACTTGGCAGTCAGTATTTAGATTGTTGTATTCAGCAGTAGCAATAATACTTCCGGGAATACTCATTAATCTATATGGGAAAGGGAATACGGAAAAAGGATTAAGAGGAATGGTAATAACATTATCAATAATTGCTGTGGTTGGAATATATTATACAGTGGCTTTATTACCTGAAAAAAAATATTCTCTGGGTAAAAGTTCAGATATATCTTTAAAAGAAAG
>JAGNSM010000001.1 GCA_017988045.1 Fusobacteriaceae bacterium | reverse complement strand
AGATACTGAAGGGCTTTTATTATTTACAAATAACGGAAGATTATCCCACGAGTTATTATCTCCTAAAAAACATGTTGATAAAATTTATGAAGTTCATTTAAGAGAAAGTATTTCTGATGAAAATATAAAAAAACTAGAAAGTGGAGTAATTATTTTGGATAATTATTTTACTAAAGAAGCAAAAGTTAATAAGGTAGAAGATAAGATAATTGAGCTTACAATAACAGAAGGCAAGTATCATCAGGTTAAAGAAATGCTCAAAGCTGTTGGAAATGAAGTGTTTTATCTAAAAAGACTTAGCTTTGGGAAATTAGAGTTAGGGAATCTAAAAAAAGGTGAAGTGATAGAAATTAGTTTAGAAGATATAGAATAAAAAAATGACTCAATTAAATTTGAGTCATTTTTAATTTATAGGCTCATCATATAAAGATTTTCCCCATTCATTAAGCTCACGTTTTGTATAGTAATCATTATTAAGTAAACTTTCAAATTCAGAATTAATGTAAGTAATTGCATTTTTATCAGTAATTCTTATACTTGTTTCATGATTTGATTTAGTACCAAAATGAGTAAAGTTGAGACTACCAAGATATGCAATTTTATTATCAATAATATATATTTTACTATGAAGGTTTAATCTATGGCTTTTTTCAGTTTCATCTGGCTGAAGAAGAACTTTAAACGGAAATAATGGTTCATATTCATATGTATAAATTCTGATTGTAGCTATTCTCTTGTAGTAAAACCTATTTATAATTCCAAATAAAATTAAAGGGATAATAATATAAAAAAATCTTAAATCTTTATTAAAAATATATAATGAAACAGTTGATAATGCTATAAAAATTATTAATGAAGATAAAAGTTTAGTATAGTATGACCATCTTTTCTTAAGCATTTCAGCATTTTCGTCAGTAATTTTCTTTTGTTTAATAAGTCTTCTTATATTTTCTTTATTTTTGGTGTCTTCAATATCATTAATAGTTATTAAATTTATTGTTTTGCCCTGTCCGTGTAGAGATATTAATTGATTTACTAAACTTGGACTTAAATAAGGAGAAACTATTTTTATTTCTTCTTTTGCATTTTCCATGTCAGTAAGTAGATTTTTCCCTGCACCTGTTCCTATATAAATATCACATTTTGCTCCGTAAAAAGTTCTGCTCATTTTTCTCCGCCTTTAAATAGATATTAATACAGTTTACAACATTAACAGAATAATTTCAATTTTTTTAAAGTTAAAGGAACAAAATATAGCAAAAAATCTAGGATATTTCTAATATTGACTTTTTTCGTATAGAATAGTATAATTTATAGGTAAAATTTAAGGAGTGAGTGAATATGAAAAGAGCAGAATTATTAGCACCAGCAGGAAATATGGAAAAATTAAAAATGGCATTTCATTATGGAGCCGATGCAGTGTTTCTTGGTGGGAAAATGTTTAATTTAAGAGCAGGTAGTACAAATTTTAGTGATGAGGAGCTTCAAGAAGCTGTAGACTATGCTCATGCTAGAAATAAAAGAGTATATGTAACTTTAAATATAATAGCACATAATAAAGAATTAGAAATTTTACCTGAATATGTTAAAACTCTTGAAAAAATAGGAGTAGATGCAGTTATTGTTGCGGATATGGGCGTTTTTCAAGTAGTAAAAGAAAATTCAAATCTTCCAATAAGTGTTAGCACTCAAGCAAGTAATACGAATTGGCGTTCAGTAAAAATGTGGAAAGAATTGGGAGCAAAAAGGGTAGTTATGGCAAGAGAGGTTTCATTAGAGGAACTGGCGGAAATAAGAGTTAAAGTTCCTGATATAGAAATCGAAGCCTTTGTACATGGAGCAATGTGCATAGCAATTTCGGGAAGATGCCTATTATCAAACTATATGACAGGGAGAGATGCAAATCGTGGAGATTGTGCCCAAGCATGTAGATGGAAATATAAGTTGGTAGAAGAAAAAAGACCAGATGAATATTTTCCAATCTATGAAGATGAACATGGAACGCATATTTTTAATTCAAAAGATTTGTGCTCAATAGAGTTTATTGATAAAGTATTAGATGCAGGAATTGATTCTTTAAAAATAGAAGGAAGAATGAAGGGTATTTACTATGTAGCTAATGCAGTAAAAACATACAGAGAAGCACTAGATAGTTATTATAGTGGAGATTACAAGTATAATCACGAATGGTTAACAGAGTTACAAACTATTTCTCATAGACTATATACAGAGGGGTTCTATGAAGGACGTCCAGATGAAAAAGGGCAAAATTATAATGATAGAAACTCTTATTCACAAACTCATAAACTAGTTGCTAAAGTAATTGGACATGAAGATGATGGAGCAACTATTTTAGAAATAAGAAATAGATTAGCGATTACAGATGAAATTGAATTAATAAAACCAATTGGACCGCCTAAAAAAATAAACATAGAGAAATTTATTGTAATTAAAACTGGTGAAGAGCTAGAGGTAGTAAATACAAATGCTATTGTAAAAGTTTATTTGGAAGATAAGGTAGAAGAAATGGATATGTTTAGAATGAAATTATAAAAAATTAGAGTGTAATTTGCACTCTATTTTTTTATATATAGACAAAATATGTTTGTAAATGAAACTTTTTGCTTTATAATAATAAAATTTATTTAAAAAAAATACTATTTTCTAATTATTGAACTAGGCAATCGAAGAAAATTGAGGTATACTTATAAAAATGATATGTTAAATTGAAAGGAGATATTTCCATGAATGATATACAAAATGAATTTAAGGAAGTAATAGAAAGTTATACAGAAACTTTAGAAAGAGATCCTCAAAATATAGAAGCATATCTTGGAAGAGGAATGGCTAAAATAGCAATTGAAGATTATAATGGCGCAATTGTAGACTTTACAGAAGCTTTAAGATTAAATCCTGAAGATTCTGAAACATATATAAAAATAGGAAATGCAAAACACTATTTAGGAGATTATTATAGAGCAATATCAGATTATACTTCAGCGATTCAACTAGATCCCAAAAATGCAGAAGCATATAAATACAGAGCAAATGCAAAAAAAGATTTAGGAGATGAAAAAGGATATAAAGCAGATTTAGATAAAGCAAAAGAATTAAGTCCAAGTATAGCTTTAGTAAGTTCTGATGAAAGTGAAGAAAAAGAAGAAAGAACAAAAAAATTTATAGATAAAGGTGATGAAAAAACTCAAGCAGGTGATGTCTATGGAGCAATAACTGAGTATACAACGGCTATTGATATAGATGATAATAGTTACGGAGCATATTATGGAAGGGCTATGGCCAAATTAAGCTTAGAAGATTACAAGTGTGCAATACCTGACCTTGAAAAGGTAGTAGAAATTATTCCAGATTTTGCAGAAGCGTATGTAACTTGTGCAGATGCTAAAGGACATATAGGCGATTTTGAAGGTGCAATAAAACATTATACAGAAGCATTAAGAATAGATGGCACAATAATTCATGCGTATAGTGAAAGAGGAGTAGCAAAAGTAAATATTAAAGATTATGAAGGAGCATTATCAGATTTTAGTAAATATTTAGAATTGGATCCAGATAATTTAAGAGTATTAAACTATTGTGCAAGTATTCATTATAGAACAAGTAATTTTATTTTAGCCTTAGATGATTATTGTCAAATTTTAGAGAGAGATACAAATAATAAGAATGCTTACACTAATAGAGGAAATACTTATTTTAAACTAAATGAATTTTCCAATGCAATAGAGGATTACAATAAGGTTTTGGAACTTGATCCCAATAATAAAACAGCTTATACAAATAGAGCAAATGCAAAATATAGATTAAAAGATTATTTGGGAATTATTGAGGATTATACAAAATTAATAGAAATAGATAGCTTGTATGTACTAGGATATTATCGTAGAGCAGAAGCATATTATGCAACTAAAAAATATCCAGAAGCATTGAAAGATTGCAATAGAGTAATAGAAATAGAGCCTAGTCTTAAAGACACTTATGAATTAAAAGCGAAAGTTAATTTTGAAACTGGTTATTATGATGAAGCTTTAAATGATATAAATAAAGCAATAAAAAAAGGTTCTGTTTCAGAAGAGTTATATTTGCTAAAAGCTGAAATTAAACTTGCTGCAGATAAATATAATGATGCTTTAGATGACTTTAATGTAATACTTGAAGCAGATGAAGAAATAGAAAATATAGAATCGTACATAAAAATAGCTAAGCTGAAGAGCAAATATGGATTTTACGATAAAGCTTTAGATGATATAAAATTAGTTATGAAATTAGATTCTAAAAACCCAGAAGTTTATAAAATAAGAGCGGATATCAGAGCTGATAGAGAGGATTTTTCAGGAGCGTTATCTGATTATGATAAAGCAATAAAATACAATAGCTTAAATGCTACATATTTTAATGCTAGAGGAATGTTAAAAATAAAAAATAGATCAAGTACTCCAGAATCATTATATGACTTTAATAAGGCAATAGAAATTGATTCGAATTTTGCGGAAGCTTATATGAATAGGGGAACTCAAAAATGTAAAATGAAATTATATAATGATGCATTAAAAGATTATGAAAAGGCATTGAAATTAAAACCGCAATATAAAGAAGTTTTACAATTAAGAGAAGCTATGTTAGCTAAAATTAGTCAGGAAAATAATTTTTCTTCAGTAAATTATTATGGGGTAGAAGGAGTATAAGATTAATTGAGTCATTTATATAATATTTGAAAAATAATAAAAATAAGAGCTTATTATTAGAGAAAATTAGACTAAGTATAACTTGCTTAGGATATTAAGATTTTAAAAGAGTAAGCTGCTTTTTAATATTTAATTTTTATTAATATTTTATATTTTTTATGAAATTAAATTTTATTATAAAACTAAGCAAGATAAAATTTATGAGGTATACTAGAATAAAATATCTATGAACTTGAAGGGAGATTTCCATGAATGATATAAAAGGTGAATTTAGGGAAGTAATAGAAAGTTATACAGAAGTTTTAGAAAAAGATCCACAAAATATAGATGCATATCTTGGAAGAGGAATGGCAAAGACAGCAATAGAAGACTATAATGGTGCAATTGCAGACTTTACAGAAGCTTTAAGATTAAATCCTGAAGATTCTGAAACATATATAAAAAGAGGAAATGCAAAACATTATTTAGGAGATTATTACAGAGCAATATCAGATTACAGTTCAGCAATTCAACTAGATCTAGAAAATGCAGAAGCATATAAATATAGAGCAAATGCAAAAAAAGATTTAGGTGATGAAAAAGGGTACAAGTTGGATTTAGATAAAGCAAAAGAATTAAGTCCAAGTATAGTTTTAATAAACTCTGATGAAAGTGAAGAAAAAGAAGAAAGAACTAAAAAGTTCATAGATAAAGGTGACGAAAAAGCTCAAGCAGGGGATATTTATGGAGCAATTGCTGAGTATACAACGGCTATTGATATAGATGATAATAGTTATGGAGCATACTATGGAAGGGCTATATCAAAGTTAAGTCTAGAAGACTATAAAGGAGCAATACCTGACCTCGAAAAAGTAGTAGAAATTATTCCCGACTTTGCAGAAGCGTATGTAACTTGTGCAGATGCTAAAGGGCATATAGGCGATTTTGAAGGTGCAATAAAACATTACACAGAAGCATTAAGAATTGATAGTACAATAATTCATGCGTATAGTGAAAGAGGAGTAGCTAAAGTAAATACTAAAGATTATGAAGGAGCATTATCAGATTTTAGTAAATATTTGGAATTGGATCCAGATAATTTAAGAATATTAAACTATAGTGCAAGTATTCATTATAGAACTAATAACTTTGTATTAGCTTTAGATGATTATTGTCAGATAATAGAAAGAGATAAAAATAATAAGAATGCTTATACTAATAGAGGAAATACTTTTTTTAAACTAAATGAATTTTCCAATGCAATAGAAGATTATGACAAAGTTTTAGAGCTTGATCCCAATAATAAAACAGCTTATACAAATAGAGCAAATGCAAAATATAGATTAAAAGATTATTTGGGAATTATTGAGGATTATACAAAATTAATAGAAATAGATAGTTTGTATGTACTAGGATATTATCGTAGAGCAGAAGCATATTATGCAACTAAAAAATACTCAGAAGCATTGAAAGATTGTAATAGAATTATAGAAATAGATTCAAACTTAAAGGAAATATATGTTTTAAAAGGAAAAATTAATTTTGAAACAGGTTATTATGACATCGCAATTCAAGATGTAAATATTGCAATAAGTAAAGGATTAGTTAATGAAGAAGTTCATTCTTTAAGAGCTGAAATAAAACTTGCAGGTGATAAATATAATGAAGCTCTGGATGATTTTAATGTTTTACTTGAGGCAGATGATGAAGGAGAAAACCTAGAGTCATATATAAAAATTGCTAAATTAAAGATTAAATATGGATTCTATGACAAAGCTTTAGAAGATATAAAATTGGTTATGAAATTAGATTCTAAGAATGCAGAAGCTTATAAAACTAGAGGGGACATAAGAACTGAACAAGAAGATTTTGTAGGAGCATTATCTGATTATGATAAAGCAATAAAATATAATAGTTTAAATGCGTCATATTTTAATGCTAGAGGTATATTAAAATTTAAATATGGATATGCAATTCATGATTCCATCTATGATTTTAATAAAGCAATAGAAATTGATTCTAAATTTGCTGAAGCTTATTTGTATAGAGGAAATTTTAGAGAGAGAATGAAATTGTATAATGATGCATTAAAAGATTATGAAACTGCAATAAAAATAAACCCGTATTATAAAGAAGTATTTGATGCAAGAGGAGAAATGCTTTTAAAAATGGGAAAAGAAGAAGAAGCAAAAATGGATTTTGATAAAGTGTTGCAATTATCAGGAACTTATTTTTAAAAAAAATCTCGCTAAAGTTAGCGAGATTTTTTTATGGTAATTCATAACTTTTGTATTCCCAATCAAGTATCTTTGAATAAATTACAGAAGCTAATCGAATAGAATTATGACGAACTTCTCGAGTTTTATTAATTTCTATTATTCTATGTTTTGCAAGTTCTATATTAAGATTATTTATATTAATTTCATCAATTTCTACAGGTTTTACACCATCAAGTCTATACTTATCTAAAACATCTTTTGGAATTTCATCATCATTAACTATGACATAGTCAATAATGTTATGTTTACAATGGTTATTGATTGAGTTAATATGGTCAGAAACTTTGTAATCAACTGTTTCTCCAGGTTGTTCCATAGCATTGCAAACGTAGATTTTTTTAGCTTTACTTTTAGAAAGAATGTCTCTAACTTCATCTATTAAAAGATTTGGAATTATACTGGTATAGAGACTTCCTATGCTAAAAATAATATAGTCAGCTTCTTCAAGGGCTTTAATAGTTTCTCCATAAGCTGAAACATTCTCTTTATAGAAAACTTTTTTAATTTTTTTTTCAGTTTTACTAAGGTGAGATTCTCCTTCTACCACTGACCCATCTTCAAACTCTGCACAGAGAGTAACACTTTCATTAGTTAGTGGTAAAATTCGTCCTTTTACATTTAAGATTTTGGAAAGAGCTTCAATACCATCAACCATATTACCAGTAATGTCAGCTACTGCAGTAAGTAGAAGATTTCCCATAGCATGTCCTTCTAGCCCACCAGTTTTAAATCTATATTGTAATAATTTCTCAATAAGAGGTTCTACTTCACTTAAAGAAACCATAACATTTCTAATATCCCCTGGAGCAGGGATTTCAAATAAGTCACGAAGTTTTCCAGTACTTCCACCATCGTCAGCGACAGTAACAATAGCGCTAATAGTTAAGGGGAATTTTTTTAAACCACGAAGTAAAACAGATAATCCTGTTCCTCCACCAATGACTACAACTTTTGGCTCTTTATCCATAATATTTCCTTTCTTAATCTAGATTCATATACTATTTTATATGAAAATCATTAAAAATACAAATGATTAATATTTTTTAATTTTATCATAAAAAAACTGGCAAAAGCCAGTTTTTATTGAACATTATTTAAATAGTCTATTAAGTCTGCAACCATTTCCACAGTTTGACCATTTCTGTCAGTTATAGGGTTTAATTCAACGATATCTACAGAAGAAACTTTATAGTTTTCAAACATGTATTGGAAAATTTCAAGAATTTCATTTTTCTCAAATCCACCATTTGCTACTAAAGTGTTTACTCCAGTAATTTTTTGATCATTCATAGAATCTAAGTCAAAACTTATATGTAATTCTTCAACTTGTAATTTTTCTTTAACTTTTTCTAAAGCAACTTCAAGACTCATTTCTTGAACTTCATCATAAGTGAAATAACTAATACCTTTTTCTCTCATAAGTAAAACTTCACCTGGATCAAGGTCTCTAGCACCAAACAAGAAAACATTTGAAGGATTTACAAAGTTGTCTTTCATAATATCTGTAAGTCTGCTATCTCCTTCTCCAATAACAGCTGCGAGAGGCATACCATGAATATTTCCAGTTGGAGTAGTAACATCAGTGTTAAGGTCTCCATGTGCATCTATCCACAAAATTCCAATATTTTTTTTGATTTGAGAAACTCCAGCAATACTTCCAAGAGCAATTGAGTGATCTCCACCAACAGTTACAGGTCTATAACCATTGCCAACTAACTCTTCTACCCTGTTTCTTAAGTTTTCACATACTGCTACTGTAGAATTAAGGAATCTAAGTTTTTTCTCATTAAAATCTTCATCAAATTTCTCTATTGGTAGAAGTTCAATATCATTTTTATAATCAGGATATGTTTGGAATAAATAATCTATTGAATATTCACTTCCAGTTCTTGAACAACCAAGGTTATAAGGGACACCTAATAAGAAGTTATTCATTTTTTCAACATAGATGTACATTGCGTCATCTTCAGTAATTATATTTAAATATTTGAGTTCTGAATCTTCCATTCCTTGAACAGAAAGGTCAGAATCACGAAGTTCAAATATATATTGTAACATATCTTCTGTAATTCTTTCTCCCGAAACTAAAACGGGTATTCCCGGAGGATAAGCAAAAATTGATTCTCCAGAAATTTCTCCAACACATTCTTCAATAGGTTTTTTAGTTTTATCAGAGAAGAATGATTCTCTTGGTATTTGAACCATTTCAGGGATATTTGGAATTTCTTTGAAATTTTTAGTTAATTTATTATGATCTTTGTAAGTATTTGATATATCTTCTAAAGCTTCTAAAACTTTATTAATATCTTTTTCTCTATCACCATAAGTTGTTATAAATAAAACATTATAGAAATCAGAAAGTTCAACTTGTATATTATACTTTTCGATAAGCATTTTATCTAATTCATATCCATGTAACCCTAAATCTTTTGCAGTAACAGTAACTTTAGTTGGGTCAAAAGCGAATCTTCCTTTTCCATCTAAAACTTCTTCACCAAAAGAATAGAAACCAGGAATTTTATTTATTCTTTCTCTAAAAGTTTGAGCAAGAGAGATAGAATAATTAATTAATTTGTCTCCCTCAGTAGCCAGTTGCTTTCTTGTAGTATCAAGTGAAGCTAATAAAATATAGTTTGGTGAAGTTGTTTGAAGTAAACTCAAACATTGTTTAACATGATTATGATTAACTCTAGTACCTTGCATGTGTAACATAGAACCTTGAGTCATTGCACCAGTTAATTTATGAGTACTTTGGCAACAGATATCGGCTCCAGCTTCCATAGCACATTTAGGCAATTGTTCTGAGAATTTCAAATGCGGGCCATGAGCTTCATCAACAAGAAGAGGAATATCATATTCATGGACAATTTCTGCAATTTTCTCTAAATCTGATGCGACACCATAATAAGTAGGGTTTATTACAAGAACAGCAGCAGCATCAGGATGCTCCTCAAGAGTTCTTGCTACTGTTTCAGGAGATACTCCATGAGCAATTCCTAAATCTTTATCTATATCAGGTTGCATATATATTGGAATACATCCACTTAATACTATACCTGCATTAATTGATTTATGAGTATTTCTTGGTACTAATATTTTTTCTCCAGCCTTAACTGAAGCAATAATCATAGCTTGAATAGCACCAGATGTACCATGTACACAGAATAAAGTTCTTTCTGCTCCAAAGGCTTCTGCAGCCAGTTCTTGAGCTTCCTTAATATGTGATTTAGGATTATGTAATCCATCAACTAAATCAAAAATAGTAACATCAATCTTAAAAGGGTTCGGTCCCATGAACTCGTAAAAATCCTTCTCTGCACCTTTACCATTTTTGTGTCCCGGTACATGAAAAGGTAAAACTTCCCTTTTAGCGTAAACATCCTTTAAAACTGTAAATATGGGTGTTCGGTTTTGTTTTTCTTTTTCCAATGTCTTTATCCCTTCTTTCTTAAAAGTAAATTTATTTAAACTAAAAATAGTTTGGTAACATATATTGATTTTATTATGAAAAAAAAGCAGTTACTATATAATTAAAGAATTAGTTTAATATTAATAAACAAAATCTTTGACAGATTATATTATCATAATGATGAAAATTTTAAAAGTGTTTTTTCTGTAAAAATAAGATGAAAATGATATAAATAATATATGATACAAACAGAGTTTGTTTTAATCAATTTAACTTGACAAAATCTAAAGAAGTTGTATAATAGATAAAATATCTATCGATTTGGTATAGATTTTTAAAAGTTGAAATGTTTATTAAGGGAAGGGTGGTAATATGGTAAATTTTAATGAAATGAAAGACGGAAATACTTATAAAAATTTATTGAATGGTAAGTGGGTAACTTCTAATTCAAACAATCTAATTAAGGTAGATGCTCCTCACGATAATTCATATATAGGGGATATTCAATCAATGACTAAGAATGAAGTAGATTTAGCTTTTACAGGAGCTAGAACAGCTTTTAAAACTTGGAAAAATAGTAATTTGTCAGAGAGAGCAGATATATTACATAAAGCAGCAGATTTGTTAGTTGAGAATGCTGATACAATAGCAAATATTTTGGCAAGAGAGATTTCAAAAGATTATAAATCAAGCTATTCTGAAGTAGTAAGAACAGCAGATTTTATTAAATATACAGCAGAAGAAGCTAAAAGATTAAGAGGAGAAACTCTTTATGGAGATGCCTTTGAAGGTTCAGCTAAAAATAAAATGTCTATTGTTACAAGAGAGCCGCTAGGTGTTGTCTTGTCAATAGCACCATTTAATTATCCAATAAATTTGTCTGCAAGTAAGATAGCACCAGCTTTAATGGCAGGAAATACAGTGTTATTTAAACCACCTACACAAGGGGCAATATCAGCTTTATACCTAATAGAAGTATTCAGAGCAGCTGGAATACCGGAAGGCGTTATAAATACAGTTACAGGTAGAGGCTCTGAAATAGGAGATTACTTAATTACTCATAAAGAAGTAGATATGGTAAACTTCACAGGAAGTTCAGAAGTTGGAAGACACATTGCTTCAATAGCAGGAATGATTCCTATGATTATGGAGCTAGGTGGAAAAGATGCCGCAATAGTTTTAGATGATGCAGACCTTGAAGATACAGCAAAAAATATTGTAAGTGGAGCTTTTTCTTATAGTGGGCAAAGATGTACTGCAGTAAAAAGAGTTTTGGTAATGGAAAATGTTGCAGATGAACTTACAGCTTTAGTAAAAAAAGAATTAGAAAAAGTGAAAGTTGGAATGCCATTTGATGAAGGTGTAACAGTTACTCCACTTATAGATAATAAATCAGCTGATTTTGTTCAAAGTCTTGTAGATGATGCAATAGAAAAAGGTGCGACACTTGTTCTAGGAAACAAAAGAGAGAAGAATTTAATTTATCCAACTTTATTTGATAATGTAACTTTAGATATGAGAATAGCTTGGGAAGAACCATTTGGTCCAATATTACCTATTATTAGAGTAAAATCAGCTGAAGAGGCTATAGAAATTTCTAATAAATCAGAATACGGGTTACAATCAGCAGTATTTACAAGCAACATAGATAAAGCATTTTCTGTTGCTCAAAAATTAGAAGTTGGAACAGTACATATAAATAACAAAACTCAAAGAGGTCCAGATCATTTTCCATTTTTAGGAGTTAAATCAAGTGGAATGGGTACACAAGGAATTAGATATAGTATAGAAGCTATGTCTAGACCAAAAGCGATAGTAGTAAATTTTAATAGTAAATATTAGGTTTAACCGAAGAGAAATCTTCGGTTTTTTATTATCAATTTTGAAAAAATTGAGGTATAATAAATTACAGAATATAAGTTTTAGGAGGACAATAAAATGAAAAACAGACAAGAAATTGATAAAAAATATAAATGGGATTTTAGTAGTATTTTTAAAAACTGGGATGAAGTAGATAAAAGTATAAAAGTGGTAGAAGAAAAATTGAAAGAAATAAAATCTTTTGAGGGGAAAATAGGAGATTCAGCTGAGAATTTTAAACAACTTTTTTCTAGTTTAGAAGAAATATCTAAAATATTTGAAAATATCTATTTTTATACAATGGCAACGAACCATATTGATATGAAAGACAAAGAAAGCTCTAAAAAAGTTCAAGAAATAAATATTTTAGCAAATGAGTTTTCTATAGTAACGAGTTATATAAATCCCGAAATATTGTCAATCGGTAAGGAAAAGGTAGAAGAGTATTTGAATACAAGTGATTATTTACATGATTATTCGTATCCGATAATGAAACTGTTTAGAGAAGAAGAACATACATTGAGCAAGGATAAAGAAGAATTACTGTCATATTTTACTCAAGTTAACGGCTCTTTAGATGAAATCTATAGTAATCTTACAACTGCTGATGTAATTTATCCAGAAGTAATTTTATCAAATAATGAAAAAGTTTTAGTTACAGGAGAAAACATTTCTAGTTTGTTGAAGAAAATAGAAAATCAAAATGATAGAAAACTTGTTTTTAATTCTTTGTTTGATTTGTACAAGAAAAAAGAAAATTCTTTTGCAAGTATATATAATGCAATAGTTCAAAGAGGTTTGGCAACAGCAAAAGCTAGAAATTATGAAAACATCTTGGAAAGTTTCCTAAAAGGAGATAATATTCCAAATGAAGTTTATGAAAATTTGGTAAAAACAACAAGAAATTCCACAGAACCTTTAAAAAGATATATAAAATTGAGAAAAGAAAAGTTAGGATTAGAAAATTATTTTACTTTTGACAGATTTTTACCATTAGCTAAATCGGAAAAGCAATATAATTATGAAGAAGGAATAGAGCTTGTACGTGAAGCATTTAAAGTAATGGGAGAAGCTTACGCGAAAGAATGTGAATATGTTATGGCTCAAGGAGTTATAGATGTTTATGAAAATGAAGGGAAAAGAGGTGGAGCGTATTCGTGGGGGACTTTTGGAACTAGACCTTATATAATGCTTAATTATACAAATGAGTTAAATGATGTTTTTACATTGGCTCATGAATTGGGGCATTCTATGCATAGTTATTATTCTAATAGAAAT
The DNA here is from genome assembly GCA_017988045.1 of Fusobacteriaceae bacterium. Taxonomy (GTDB): domain Bacteria; phylum Fusobacteriota; class Fusobacteriia; order Fusobacteriales; family Fusobacteriaceae; genus JAFGUR01. Next base: position 41,351 of record JAGNSM010000001.1, on the reverse strand, counting down.
CAGCCATATGCTACTCATAATTATACAATATTTGTAGCAGAAGTGGCTTCTACCTTTAATGAACATCTGCTTTTAGATTTACTGCTTAAAACTACCAGCGACAAAAATGAGAAAATTTATATTCTTCAACAAGCTATTGATGGACTTATTGCGACTTATTATAGACAAACACTTTTCGCAGACTATGAATTACAAGTACACCAGTTAGCTGAAAAGGGTGGAGCAATAACAGCTGATGTTCTTAATAAAATTATGGAAGAGTTATATAAAGATTATTATGGAATAGATATAAGTTTGGAAGGCAATAAACATTCTGTGTGGGCAAGAATACCACATTTTTATCACAGTCCATTCTATGTTTATCAATATGCCACATCTTATGCAGCTTCATCAAAAATTTATAAAGAGGTTATTGAATTAGAAGGCTTAGAAAGAATAGAGAAAGTGAATAATTTTATTGAATTACTGAAATCTGGTGGGAATGCAGACCCAATAGAGCAATTAAAAAAAGCTGGAGCAGATTTGACAGATAAATCTACTATTGAGGCAGTTGCAGCAAAACTTTCAAATTTAGTAGATATATTAGAAAAAGAATTAAATTAACTTGCAAAAAATAGAGCTTTTCGATAAAATAAAGGTAGAGGTGAGTTTATGAAAACGATAAAGAGAGCATGGAAATTTTTAAGTACTTATGTACTTATGTTAAATGGAGATATAACTGAATAATTAGAAATCAATTTAGAAATATGTAATAAACCGACAGTGATTTGTCGGTTTTATTTTTATAATTTCAATTTGAGATTTATTTTTTTATAAAAATAAAGTATAATAAAAAAGGTGATTATTTTGAAAAAAACTAGGAATGTTTTATACACAATAAAATTATGTTATAACTTACTAAATCAAAAAGGAATGATAGTATTTTTTTTGCTGTTAACTTTTAATATTTTTGGAAATGATAGTTTTGAATTCTATCATGACAATGATTTATTTATTACAGATGAATATTACACAAGTGGAGTTGAACTAAAATATAGACATATGAGCACTTTGGATAATGAGAATTATTATAATTTTTTCTTTGGACAAAAATTTTATACTCCTTCAGATATTACAGGTGGAAGCGAAGAGAAATACAATAGACCTTATGCTGCATGGCTTTATTTTGGATATGAAAAGGAAAAAATAAAAATAAATTCTATAAAAAAATATGGATTTCAACTTGGACTTACAGGACCAAATGCTCTTGGAGAGATTGTTCAAAATGGGATTCATCAAATTATAGGGGAAGAGAATGCTGATGGTTGGGATGAACAAATAGAAGAAATATGGGGAATTCAATACTACAATTCTTCTATAAAGGAGCAGTATAATAAAAAAGAGGATAAAGCAATTGTTAGTTTGAGTAATCATCTGGAATATGAATTAGGAAATGTTTTTACTAATATAAAATATGGAAAAATATTTTTGATGGGAAATAGTAGTTTATATGAAGAAGGAGAAAACGAGTGGAATTATTATTTCTATTATGAACCTCAACTTCAACTTACTGTTTACGATGCTACATTAAAAGGTTCTTTATATTCAGAAAGTAGCCCTATAACAAAAGATTTTAATGTAGTTATGCTAAAAAATATAATAGGAGCTTCCGTTACGCATAAAAATATAACGGTTAATTATTCATTGAATTTTAATAGTACAGAAATTGATGACATGCCATGGAAATTTGTTAATCATATATACAACAGGTTATATTTTAAATATAACCTGTAATTTTTAGTAGTACTAGTATTTTAAATATTTGAGTTACTATTTTAAAATAAAAAAACGAGTTGTATAAACTCGTTTACATATCACACTTGATTTTAAGCTCTTTTAATTTTTCTTTGAAATTAAAAGAATTATTTTTTGAATTAAAAGAATAATATTTATTTAATGTTGTAAAATACTTTCCAAAACTTGACTTAGCACTAGTTAATTTAAGTTCTTTCATCTTTTCTTCTATTTTCTCAAAATCATTTAAGAAATCTTTGAAAATTAAAAGATTATCTATATGAGATTTTATTGTAGCTTCTTTTAAATCTTGCTCTTCTAAATAATGTTTAAAAGTTTCAAGAGGGTCAATATAATTTTTAGCTAAATTATCAGTATTTTTAATATTAGCTTTTAGAAACTCTAAAGAGTTATTCTCATCAATCCAGTATCTATAAAAATTATTCCAGTAATATTGGGATTTATCATCAATAACACTTAATGAAATATATTCAGATATATCCATTGCATAATCTTTATTAAAGTCTAAATCTTTAAATACCATAAGATTTTCTTCTTTAAGTTCTCTAATTATAGAAAGAGCTTCATCTCTTTTTTCAAGTTTTAGCAATGCTAAAATTCTATTGTAAATAATACTAGGATTTTTGATATCATCTATATGAGATGTTAAAGTTAATATTTCCTCGTATTCTTCTTTTTCAAATAAAGCTTGTAAAAGAACTTCTAAAACATCAAATTCATCATGAGGATTTAATGAAAGTAAAAGTTTAAAATTAGTAATAGCATCGTTTATTCTAGAAGTATTAAGGTGTTTTACACCTAACTTATAGAGAAATTTTAAAAATCCTTTATTAGATGCATATGTAAAAGGAATTTTACCATTTTCTGGAAGTTGACCCAAAATAAGTTTTAAATCTTTTGTACCTACATTGTATATTTTTGAAATATTTGGAAAATCTCCTCTTTCAGAGAAAATGTTTATAAGAGCAACAATACTATCATAATATCCTCTTACTTCATTTACCAAATTTTTAAATATAAGCTCAGCCTCTTCTAAAGTATCATTAGCCAATAAATCTAGACCTTTATAATATCTTTCCATAATAGCGACAGTTTCAGAACCAAAATTGATAACAAATTCATCATCAGCCATTTTTATGAGTATTGGGCTTATATTACTAACTGTTTTTTTAAGTTTACGAACCAATTTTTTCACCTCAATAAAATTTACTATACAGTAGAGTTTAGCATATTTGTTAAAAATAGTCAAAAGGATAAATGCCATATTTTATTAGTATAATCTTGCAACAGAAGCTGAAATAATGTATAATAGATAGGATTTAGGACTTTTGGAGGTTATATGGAAAAAAGGAAAAAAAGATATTTGACTCCACCAAGGGTGCTGTTATTATCTTTTGTGGTTTTGATAACCATAGGAACATTCTTATTAAGTTTACCTATAGCAGTAAAAGAAGGAGTAGATAATTCAGTTCTTACAGCTCTTTTTACTTCTACCTCAGCTGTAGCAGTAACAGGCTTGTCAGTTGTTGATGTAACTAAATATTATAATTATTTTGGAACTACAGTTATAATGCTACTTATACAACTAGGCGGACTAGGCGTAATGACATTTTCATCAGTAGTGATGCTCTTTATTGGAAGAAAGATTACTTATGAAGATAGGAAAGTCTTACAAGAAGGACTTAATAGAGATAGTTTAGATGGAATTGTTAAATTTATAAGAAGAGTTGTATACATTGTTATTGGGATAGAAGGCGTTGGTGCATTACTTCTATTTTTTGCTTTTATACAACAATATAGTTTTGGAAAAGCATTGTATTTTTCTGTTTTTCATGCTGTTTCTGCATTTTGTAATGCAGGTTTTGGATTGTGGTCAGATAACTTAGAGGGATACAAAAGTAATCACTATGTCCTTCTGATTATAGAAAGTTTAATAGTATTAGGTGGGATAGGTTTTGCAGTAATAAATACATACATTATATTTTTTAAAACAAAAGTTAAAAAATTTGATTTAACATCTAAAGTAGCGGTTAAAATAACAGCTTGGTTAATAATAGTTGGAGCTGTTTTGTTTTTTGTTTTAGAATATAATAATACAGGAACTTTAGGAAATTTGACTTTTATGGAAAAAATTAGTAATTCATTTTTTCAAAGTATTACAACAAGAACAGCAGGCTTTAACTCTTTACCAATTGGAAAATTAAATCAAGAAACACTTTTGGTTTTTGTGATTTTGATGTTCATCGGAGCTTCACCAGGTTCTACAGGTGGAGGTATTAAGACCACAACTTTTGGAGTTATACTCTTTTATACTATTGGTATTATTAGAGACGAAAATGAAGTAAGAATAGGAAATAGAAAGATTTCTTGGAATCTATTAAATAAAGCTTTAGCCTTATTGGTTATTGCAATTCTGTATGTTACATTTATTACATTATTGATATTGATTATTGAAGATATGAGTTTTATAGAAGTTTTATTTGAAGTAGTTTCAGCCTTTGCAACAGTAGGGTTGTCTACAGGAATAACAGGAAAATTAAGTACAATGTCTGAAATATTAATAATATTTACAATGTATTTAGGTAGAGTTGGACCACTAACTTTAGCGTTAGTTTTAGGTGAGACTAGAAAAAAATCAAGTAAAATTAAATATCCTGAAGAAAATATAGCAATTGGGTAGGAGGAATAATGAAGCAGTTTTTAGTTATAGGGTTAGGTAGATTTGGAACAAGTATAGCACAGACTCTATATAATGGTGGAGAAAGTGTACTTGCCATAGACACCGACGGCGACCTTGTTCAAGAAGTAATAGATAATGATATTATAGATAATGGAGTTTGTTGTGATGCAACAGATGAAAAAGCTTTAAGAGATTTGGGAATAAATAATTTTGATGTTGCATTTGTTTGTATAGGGAGTAATATTCAGGCGAGTATACTTATAACACTAACTCTTAAAGAGTTAGGAGTTAAAAGGGTTATAACAAAAGCTGTATCTGCTCCACATGGGAAGGTTCTTAATAAGATTGGTGCTGATGAGATAGTCTATCCAGAAAGCTTTATGGGAATTAGAGTTGCTCATGCAGAGATGACTCCTAATATTATTGAACATCTTAAATTTTCAGATAATTTCTTAATTGTTGAAATTAAAGCACCACTTAACTTTATTAATAAAAATCTTATAGAGATAGAACTTAGAAAAAAATATAGAGCAAATATTATAGCAATAAGAAAAGCAAATGGATACGAGGATGTTAGTCCCAATGCAGATTCAATAATTGAAGAAGGAGATACTTTAATTATTGCTACAGATGCAAAAACTGCAAGGGAATTAGAAAGGTTAAAGTAGATTAAGGAGGTAAAATGCATATTGAAAAATATGATGTAATGGTAATAGGAGCAGGTCATGCAGGTTGCGAAGCAGCTTTAGCATCAGCGAGAATGGGACAAAAAACTGCGATATTAACAATTACTTTAGATAATATAGGAGTTATGTCTTGTAATCCCTCTATTGGAGGACCAGCGAAATCTCATTTAGTTAAAGAGTTAGATGCTCTAGGCGGAGAAATGGGAAGAAATATAGATAAAACGTTTATTCAAATAAGAGTTTTAAACACTAAAAAAGGTCCAGCAGTAAGATCATTAAGGGCTCAAGCAGATAAAAAACTTTATCATAAAGAAATGAAAAAAACTTTAGAGAATACTGAAAATCTTGATGTAATTCAAGGGATGGTAACAGATATTCTGGTAGAAGATAATAAAATTGTTGGATTAAAAACAAAAGAAGGTGTTGAGTTTAGAACTAAGTCTGTTGTTGTAGCAACAGGGACTTTTATGAATGGACTTATGCATATTGGAGACAAACAGATTAAGGGTGGAAGAATGGGAGAACTTTCTTCTGAAGAGTTACCTTTGTCACTGGAAAAAATAGGATTGAAATTGGGAAGGTTTAAAACAGGAACTCCTCCAAGAGTAGATTTTAAATCTATTGATTTAACTAAAGTAGAGCCACAACCTGGAGATACAATTCCTCTGAAATTTAGTAGAAAAACTACTTATGAAGAAGCAGGTGCAAGAGAACAAATTCCTTGTTATATAACTTTTACTAATCAAGGAGTTCACGATATTATTTTAAATAATAAAGATAGATCACCTTTGTTTAATGGAAGTATTGCAGGGACTGGGCCAAGATATTGCCCGTCTATTGAAGATAAAGTATTCAGATATCAAGATAAAGATAGACATCATTTATTCTTGGAAAAAGAAGGATATGATACCAATGAAGTTTATATCGGCGGATTTTCTTCATCTTTCCCAGCAGATTTGCAATATGAAATGGTTCACGGCTTAGTTGGACTTGAAAATGCCAAAATTATGCGTTATGCCTATGCTGTAGAGTATGATTATATTGACCCTAGTGAACTAAAATTTAGTTTGGAAACTAAAAAGATAGATGGATTATTTTTAGCAGGGCAAATAAATGGAACTTCAGGATATGAAGAAGCAGCAGTACAAGGATTTATGGCTGGAATAAATGCTGCATTAAAAAACAGAAAAGAAGAAGCTATTATTTTAGATAGAGCAGATTCGTATATAGGAACGTTGATAGATGATTTGGTAACAAAAGGAACAAACGAACCCTACAGAATGTTTACTGCAAGAAGTGAATATAGATTACTTCTTCGTGAAGATAATGCAGATTTAAGATTATCTCATATTGGTTATAGAATTGGCTTAATTTCTAAGGAAGAATTTGAAATAGTAGAAAAAAAAGCAGCAGATGTTGAAGAAATCAAAAATATGTGTGATACTATAAGAGTAGGAAGTTCTAACAAAAGAGTTTTGGAAATTTTAGAGAGAATTGGTGAGCCAGTTTTAAAAAATGGAATAACTTTAACAGAATTTCTTAGAAGACCAGAAGTGAACTATGAAGACTTGATTTATGTAACTGAAGAACTTGAAGATGTCGATTTTTCAAAATATGATTATGATACTAAATATCAAGCAGAAGTTCAGGTTAAATATGATGGTTATATAAAAAGATCATTGAGAATGATAGAAAAGCATAAATCACTGGAAAATAAGATAATACCGGTTGAGTTTGATTATTTTAAAATGACAGGAATAACAGCAGAAGCAAAGCAAAAATTGGATAAAATAAAACCTCTTAATATAGGACAAGCATCTAGAATTTCAGGTATAACCCCTGCAGATATTACTGTTTTGTTAATGCATTTAGAAATTGAAAAAAGAAAATAGAAAATAGTTTTTAATAGCTTATGTATATCCATAAGCTATTAAAAATATTAGAAGGTTAGGAAGGGTAAAATGAGAGAATATTTAGAAAGTGGAATAAAATTATTAGACCTTAATTTGCCAATTGAAACTATTGATAAATTAATAAAATATGCTGAAGAATTATTAGCGTATAATACTCATACGAATTTGACAGCAATAAGAGATAATGAAGATTTAATAGAAAAACATTTTATTGATTCATTAATAGTTCACAAGAAGTTACCGATAAGAGAAGGAAATGCGATAGACATAGGAACAGGAGCAGGTTTTCCAGGGATGGTACTTGCAATTTGTAATCCTAATATTAGCTTTACTCTGATGGACTCTGTTGGAAAAAAGACTAAGTTTTTAGAGGAAATAAAAACATTATTGTCATTAAAAAATGTTGAGGTCATAAACGGTAGAGCTGAAGATTTTATAAAAGAAAGAAGAGAAACTTACGATTTAGGATTGTGTAGAGGAGTTAATAGACTAAATGTAATTTTAGAATATGTAGTGCCTTTTATTAAAGAAAATGGAATATTTTTCCCTCAAAAATTAGAATACATTGATGAAATAGAGGAAGCAAAAAATGCATTGAAAATATTAAATTGTTCTTTAGAAGAAGTAGTTGAAAGTAAATTACCATTCTCTGGAGCCGAAAGAATAATACTTAAAATAAGAAAAAATGCAAAGACAGATAACAAATATCCTAGAAGAGCTGGAGTTGCATTAAAAAAACCATTATAGGGGCGATAAAAATGGCAATGAGTATGGATGAGATAAAGAAAAAAATAGAAAAAATAGATCAATTACCAACTTTACCAATCATAATAACAGAACTTTTAGGGCTTTTAGACAATCCAAAAAGTACTCCAAGAGAGATAAATGAACTTATAAAAAATGACCAAGCCTTAACATCCAAAACATTAAGGTTAGTTAATTCGTCATATTATGGATTTCCTAGGAAAATTGCTACAGTTACGGAATCAATTGTAATATTGGGATTTGATACTGTTAGAAATCTTGCTGTTAGTGCAGGGATGGTTAAATTGCTAAAGGGTAAAGGGGCTTTTGATAAAGAAAAATTTTGGCATCATACTGTTGCTGTTGCATTTATGTCAAAGTTAATAGCTCAAAAGATTAAATATCAAAATGCTGAAGTTGCATTTGTTTCAGGACTTTTACATGATATTACTAAAGTATTTGAGGATTTATATTTTAATAGTGAATTTTTAAAAGCATTACAATTGTCAAAGGATTCAGGAAAAAATTTAAATGAAGCAGAAGTTGAAACATTAGGATATGACCATGGAGCTATTGGGAAGAGATTAGGTGATTCATGGAATTTACCAAAGCCTATTGTAGCTGCAATAGCATATCATCATGATATTGAAAAAAACATTTATCCAGAACACGAGCAATTAGTTGCTATAGTGAGTTTAGCAGATACACTTGTAAGGCTAAAAAAAATTGGCGATAGTGGAAATTATGGTAAAACTTTAGTTAGTTTAAAAATGATGAATATATTGAAATTAACAAAGGAACAAATACCTGTTATTATAAAAGAATTTGATGAAGAAATAAAAAAAGGAAGTGCATTTTTAGATTTATTAAATGACTAGGAGGAACTATGCAGATTAGAAGAATTATTATTTTTTTAGTATTTACAATAAATATTTTATCGATGACACAATTTGGTAAAGCTTTTGGAGATAAAAAAGATAATTTTTTTAGTCCTTCTATAATTAAAAAATACGACAATGAATATTATATGGCTGACTATCTTTCTGGAGACCTTATGATATATGATAAAGATTATAATTTGAAAAGGATTTATGCATCTAATGGTAAACTTAATGATTTGAATAAAATAGGCAATGAATTATGGTTAAGTATCGGTGATAGAAGTTATATAAAAGTTATAAATTTATCGGACAATAATACAATAGAATTCGGACAAGAAGGCATGCGTAGAGGAGAATTTTCTAACCCCGGAGAAATCGAAAAAGATGATAAATACATATATATTGCAGATGAATCTAACAATAGAGTTCAAGTGTTTGATAAACAAAAGGTGTGGGTAAAGGAGTTATCATTACCTAAAACTAAAATAAGTAAATCAAGTTTTGGACTTAATTACAGTATAAAAAAAGTTGGGATTAATCTTTATGTATTAGATAAAAAAAATAAGAAAATTTATAATTATGAAAATTTAACTTTGAAAAATACGGTAGATTTAAAGAATTTTATTGAGCCTTATAAATTATATAATGTTGATAAAAAACTTTTTGTTTATGAAAAAGTAAAGAACGAATTTGTAGATATAAAAACCAATAAAAAAATTAAAATGGATGTGCCTAGTGATGTAACTTTGATTGATATAAAAACTTTTGGAGAAGCACCTATGGGAGTATATTTTGCAAAGAATTCTCAATTATATTATTTTTCTTTAATTGCAGAAACAAGCAGACCATTAAAAAAAGTTTTACCAGTTGGAGAAGGATACTATGTAAAACCAATTGATATAAAGAGAGATATTAGCAAAAACGTTTATATATTAGACGAGGTTCTTAATGAAATATTAGTATATTCTGCAGTAGGTAAATTTATAAAAAAAATAGGGAATCTACCGCCAAGCTCATATAGTTTTGATATTGATAATAATGGCGATTTTATTATTTTGAGTAATAAAACAAATAGTATTTATAGATTAAGCTATAATGGAAGAAAAATAAATTCACTCGAAAATAGTTATAATTTATTAGCTTATGAGCCTTATTATTATAAAGATAAAAAGAAAAAAGGTATAGTTGATAATACTACTTATAATAATAAAATTGTAATTGATAAGAGTAAAAGTTTAATATATATAACTGATAATAAAGATAAAAAAATAAAAGTATTTGATGCATCTTTCAATAAAATTACAGAATTTGGTAAAAAAGAAAATGTCTTGAAGACTGTATCTAAAAAAGTATCTTCTAATGCATTTTCATTTAATGATTTTGATAGAAATAGTTTAAGAGATATCCAAATAAATGGGAGTACCTATATAATAGACAGTCCTTACAAAAGAGTGATGATATTTAATAATAATATTTTTTCTAAAAACATAGAGTCTGAAAAATTTTCCAATGGTTTAAATTCAATTTCTTTTGTTGGAGATAAAATTTATATTTTAGATGAAAATTCCTATAAAATTTATATTTTTAATAAAGAAATGAAACTTGAAAAAGAAATTAATATGGCACAAAAAGGGTATAAACCTATAAAATTATCAGGAAACTTACTTATTGCTACAACTTATGTAAAAGATTTTAATGAAAAATATGTAATATTAGATATTAGTTCATTATTTTAGGTGGGATTATGAAAGATAATAATAAAAAAAGAATAAAAGTTTTTACACTAGTTACCTTAGGGTTAGTAGTGCTTTTTCTTTTTGCAGGAGGATATTATATAAAGAAAAATCTTGAAAATATAGTTAACTATGCAATAAATAAAGGGTTAGACTATAATTTGAAGATTGAAAATATAGAAATAAACAAATTTGGAACATTAACAGGTCGTAATATAATATTAAATGATAAAAAAGGACAAAGAGTATTAGAAATACCTGAAGTTGTAATCAAATATAACTTTAGAGATATAATAGATGGAAGATATATTAGCGAACTTTGGGCTAAAAACCCTACTATATATTTGACAATTTCAAAAGTTACTCAAACTAATATCATGTCTGCTCTAAACTTAGATAAAAAGAAAAAAAGTTCAGCACCATCCCCATTAAAGTACATAAAAGTTAGTGATGGAGTTCTTTATTATAATGACATTTCTTATAAAAAACCTATAAAAATGAAATTAAAAGGGGTAGAAGGTAGTATAGATTTAAAAAAATTATTAAAACTTAATTTTAGTGGAAGTGGATTTGATGATGAAACAGAAAAACTGAGTTTTGGAATAAAAGAAGTGAAAAAAGGTAAAAATGATTATAGTGTTAGTTTAAAAAATGTAGTAATTAAAGATGAATTACTTCAATATGCCTATGATGATAATGAAACTATAACTTACAAGGGTGGAAGAGGAGATTTAGATTTAAAATTTGGAGTAAGTGGACTTAGTGGTACAGCTTTTATAAAAAAAGGAATTATCAAATACAAATATTTAGTAGATGATTTGAAAAATGTAGATTCCTCAATAGAACTAACAAAAGAAAAAATAAATATTTATGCAACGAGTAGTTTGGATAAATATAAAGTTAATTTTGAATTAAATAAAAACAAGAACTATTTAGGGATTTTCTTTGATTCAGAAGATGTAAATTTAAATTATGTATTTAAAAACTTACCTAAAAAGGATTTTTATAAAGATATCAAAGGAAATGTAGAACTATTAAAAGGAAAATTAGTCTTTGATAATATAAAAACTAGCAAACCTAATTTGGAACTTTATGCTGATAGTAAAGAGATAAATTGGTTTGAACATAAATTTAGTAAAGCTAAGATTGATTTTGACTTTGATTTTAATAAATTTAAATTTATTATTAATGATTTAGATACAGAATATACAAATAGTAAAAGTATTAATTATCCTATAAATTTGAATGCTAAGTTAAAAGGAATTTATGAAGAGGACAAGCTAAAATTTGATTATAATTTAATAAATATAAAATCATTTTTTCTAAATAAAAAGTTTAATGGAAATTTTGTTTATGATTTTAAAAAAGAACAAATTGATTTGAAAAATAAAGATATGGTTTATCCTTTTGATTTTAGCTATAATTTTAAAACTACAAATATGGCAATAAAAGGTAATTTTATTGAACCTATTAGCTTTGGGAATGAAGTTATAAAAAATAATAGTTTGGAAGGTAAATTAGATTTATCATATAATTTTGAAAAAAAATCGCTTAGCAAAGCAGAAGGTAATGTAATAGTTCATAACGATATATATTTTAAAGATTTGAACTTGTCTTTTGAAAATATCGCTGATAAAATCATAATAAATGAAGCTTATGGAACTAGAGGAGACTCTTCATTTAAGGGAAGAGGTACTGTAAATATAAAAACTCTTGATTATGATGCAGAAGTTTTTGAGTCAAATATTCACAGCAAAGATTTTCCATTTCTTAAAAATGTGCCAGAGTTTGTAGCAAACACTACTTTCACAATTAGTGGAAAGAGTAAAGACTTCTTGATTAATTATAATACAGATATAGAAAGCTTAAATTATGGAGTTTTGCTAAAAAATACCCATTTTTATGGAGTTGTAGAAAGTAAAAACAATAATATAAATGGAACTGCTGAAGGGTATGTGGAACAACTAAACTATAATGAACTTAGTTTTAAAGATTTATATTTAAATTTGTCTTTTGATAAAAATAAGGTTTACATAGAAGAAATAAAAAATGCTAATTTATTTCTTAGTGGAACATACGGAATTTCTTCAAATGATTTGGATATAGATTATAAATTAAATGATTATGACCTACAAAGAGCTAAAAGTGATAAATACAACATAAAAGGGCACATAGGAAGTGTTGTAGGGAAAATAACTGGAAATCCTAATAATCCAAGTTTATTTATGGATTTAACGGATAGTGTTTTGAATTATAATAATACAGAGAATGCCAAAATTCATGGTAAATTAAGTTTGAAAAATAAAGTTATTTATTTAGAAGATTTTTATTTTAAAGAAAATAAATTTTTAGGTACAATAAATTTAGAAAAAGAATATTTAAATTTAAAAGCCAATTTATTAGAATCAAACTTAAATAACTATTATAAAGATACAAATGTTAAGTATAGAGTTATGGGTGTTGTAAATATTTGGGGAAACTACGATGATGTGCGTGCAGTTGCCCAAGTAAATCTAGATAGTATTTACTATAGAGGTAAAAAAATACCAGATTTATTTTTGAAATTGAGCTATGTTGATGGTGACTTAGCTAAAATAAGTGAGACAGGTAAATTAAATTTGACTGAGCTTAAAATCTTAGGAGATAGTGGATTCAATATAATTGAAGCTGAAGGATATCTTGATATTTTCTCAAAGAAATTTGATGTTAAACTAGGAAATGAGAATTTGGCTATAAAAGATATAGAATATTTAGTGAATGATTATAAACTAAGTGGTAAGTTAAATTTAAATTTTGAAGCTAGTGGAATAATTAAAGGTAAAATGGATTATGAACTTAGCTTGAAAAGTACAGGATTAAAATATAACAATATAACAATTGATAAAATTTCTGCCAAAATGAGTGGGAATGAAAAAAAACTTAATGTAGAATATTTGGAAATGAATTATGGAAATAACATGCTAAAATCAGAAGGAGAATTTAATATAGAGAAAAATACCTATGACTTTAGTGTAAAAGCAAATGATTTTGATTTAGGAATTTTTAATATTATATTAGGTGAAAAAGTTAAAGATATTAGTGGTAAAGCTAATATAGATATTGCTCTAAAAAACGATTCTAATAATGGAACTCTATCATTGGTTAATGCTTCTGTATCAAGTAGTGACAGGTCATTAATTTTTAAAAATATTAACAGTGAAATAGATATTAATATGGAAGGAATCAAAATAAAAAGTTTTACAGGAAGCTTAAATAATGGTACTATTGCTGTAGATGGGTATTTAAAAATTCCTAAGTTTTCTGAAGAATTATTAGCAAATCCTATGAGTGTATTTAATGATTATAGTGTAAATGTGAAATTAGATGATGTTGACTATAATTATGATAAAACAGTCTTAATAAATTTGGATACAGATATTAATTATTCAAACAATTTTTTAAGTGGAGATATACTTATAAATAATGGAAATGTATTTAAATTGCCTAGTCTAGGAAAAAAAGATGAAGTAAAAGAGCCAATGAAAATTGGTTTTGATGCCAAATTAGATATTAATATAGGCGAAGGAATCTATTTTACAGCAGATAATATACCCTTAATAGAGGATATAGAACTAAAAATTGAAGGAGGCGGTACACTAGAAATCAAAGATAGTAAAATTAACTTTATGGGGAGATTGCTATCAGAAGATGGAGCATTGACTTTTAATAGTAGTATATTTAAAGTTGAAAGTGGAATTATTATATTTGATGGAATTAATGAATATTTCCCAAATATAAACCCATCATTAGCAATTAAAGCTCAGACTGAAATATCAAGTGAAGAAGTTTATATAACAATAAGTGGTTATTATGACGCACTAACTTTAGATTTACAATCTTCATCAGGGCTTAGTACCCAAGATATAACAGCTCTATTATTATTTAAGAGTAACGTAGCAAACTCTTCGGTAAACTCAGTAGTAAAAGACATAATTGATAAACAATTTAGTGAAGAGATATTTAGTCCTCTATCAAAAGAATTAGAGAAATTACTTAATATCTCAAAAGTAAAAATTTCATCGAAATTATTAAAATTGGATGATGAAACATTAAGTTTAACACCGAATTTATTATTAGGTACAACCTTTGAATTTAGAGATTCATTGTACAAAAATAAGATATTTTGGAATGGACTTGTGGAATTTTCAGAAGAAAAATCTGGAGATATATCAAATTATGATTTGTGGCTAGACTACCAATTGAATAACAATGCAGCATTAAGCTTGGGAGTACAAAGGTTGGAAGAAGATGGATACTCAGATAAAAATAATATACATTTGGGGATTGATTTCAAGTATCAAAGAGATTCTATATTTAAAAGAAAATAGTAAATTATAAACTAAAAGAAATTAAAGTCTTGTAATATGCTATACAAAAGAAAATAGTTGGAGGAATAATAGTGAGGAAGATATTTTTAATTATGCTTATAATGTCTCAGTTTATGTTTGCTGAGAGTAAACTTACGATAAAAAATGTTGAGATACTTAACAATAAAGAAGTTCCTATAGAAGTTATAGAAAGTAATATGGATTTAAAAATAGGGACAACTTATACTGCAGAACTAATGGTAAAGGATTATATTAGATTAAAAAATCAAGATTATATAGAAGATTTAAAGATTTATCCAGAAATAGAACCAGATGGAATAAAGCTGATAGTAAATTTAACTGAAAAATCAGATGTAAAAAATCTACTAAAAGCAAAAGGGATTATACCACTTTCTGAAATTGAAAAAATAGATAAAAGTTTAACAATAAAAGATATTAATATAAGTGGATTAACATATTTGAAGGCAGATGAGTTTAAATCTAT
Source organism: Fusobacteriaceae bacterium (assembly GCA_017988045.1). GTDB lineage: Bacteria > Fusobacteriota > Fusobacteriia > Fusobacteriales > Fusobacteriaceae > JAFGUR01. The sequence continues at coordinate 26,069 of JAGNSM010000001.1, read as the reverse complement.
GATTCCTTTAACTGTTGGAGGATATTTTTCTAAGACAAAGGCTTTAGAAGCTAGAACAGCTCTCTTAAATAGTGGATATTTTTATAGTGTTGAGCCTTCTGCTACAAAATATGAAGACGGAGTTTATTTGACATACAATGTAGTAGAAAATATGTACGTAGATAAAATCGAAATTGAAGGTAATACATTATTTAATGACGAGGAATTAAAAGGGTTAATAAAAAGTAAAGATAAATCAGTTTTTAACTATAATGATTTACGTAGTGATAAATCTTTATTAGATAAAAAATATGTAGATGCAGGTTACGGGCTTGCTCAAGTATATGATATTAAAATTAATCCTGAGAACAAATCAATAGTATTTTATATTGGTGAAGGTGTAGTTAAAGATATTAGATTTAGAAAAATTGTAAATAGAGAAAATGATGAGAGAAGAAAATCAGAAGCAGCAGATTTAAAAACAAGAGATTATGTAATTCAAAGAGAAATTGTTCTTGAAAAAGGGAAACCTTTTGAAACTGCTAAATTTGAAACGACAGCAAAAAATTTATTTAGACTAGGATTCTTTAAAAATGTAACTCAACAATTTGAGTCAGTACCAGAAGATCCTAATAGTAAAATAATAGTGTTTATTTTAGATGAAAATAAAACAGCATCTTATCAAGGTACAATTTCCTATGGATCATCTGTAGGATTAGTAGGTAGTGCTGCAGTACAAGATACTAACTTTAAAGGAAAAGGCCAAAGTTTATCACTTTCTGCAACAATTGGAGAAAGTAGCACAGAAACATACTCATTATCATTTAGTGAACCGTGGATAAAAGGTACAGATAGAATATCTTATGGATGGTCAATATATAGTACTTCTTACGAAGATACAGATAGTACAGATGCTTACTATGTTACAAAAGAAGGATTTAAAGTTAACGGAGGTAAAGCATTAACTGATAAAATTAGACTTAGACTTGGAACAAAATTGGAATTTGTTGATGAAATGAATGAAGATGAAGTCCTAAAAGATGAATTTACAACAGTTAGTTTGCTACCAGCATTAATTTATGATACGAGAAATAATGTTTATTCAGCAACTAACGGGTCATATGCAAGTTTAGAATTTGAAGTTGGAAGAATTTTAGATAGAAATAATTATTATACAACAGAATTGGAATTAAGAAAATATCATAAAGGATTCTTTGAAAATAATAATTTTGCATATAGAACAGTATTGGGAGTTGGAAGTGACAATTTAAGAGACTCACAAAAATTTAGAGTTGGTGGAGGAAATACTTTAAGAGGATATAATTCAGGAGACTTTAAAGGAAATTACGAATTGTATACTAACTTAGAAAATAGAACTCGTTTAAATGATAATTTTGAAGTAGTTGGTTTCTTTGACTTTGGTGGAGCTTGGGATAAGACAGAAACATCAACAACTCAAACTAGTATAGGAGAAGATATAAATATGTCTTATGGAATTGGATTAAGAATACAAACTCCAATAGGACCATTAAGATTTGATTATGGATGGCCATTAGGTGATACAGAAAATACAGGCGGACAATTTTACTTTAATATAGGACAATTATTCTAGGAGGAATCATGAAAAAATTAATTTTATTTTTAGCATTAACAGTAGTAACATTTAGTGAGACAGTATCAGTTAATATGGATTATTTGGTAAACAAGCATCCTAAAATAGAGGCTGTAAAAAAAGAAATCGAAACTGAAAAAACTAGATTAGAAAATACAATTAATCAAAAAGCAGATGAATTATCAGTAGAAAAATCATCTTTAGAAGCAAAAAAAGATAAAGTAACAGATGAGGAAATTGCAGCTTTTTATAAAAAAGAACAAGAATTACAAAAGTTATATTCAGAATCTCAAAGTTCTTTATTGAGCTTTAAAGATAAAAAGTTTCAAGCATTATATAATGAAGTAGTTGAAGCAGTAAAAACTTTACAGAAGTTAAAAAAATATGATGCAATAGTAGAGAAAACAGCGATATATATAGGTTCAGAAAAAATAAAAGATGTTTCAGATGATGTTCTTAATACACTAAAATCATCAGAAAAAATAGATTTAAAATAAGGAGATCTTAAATGAAAAAATTAATAGTATTTTTGGCATTAACAATAAGTATGTTTAGTGAAACAGTATCTGTAGATATGGATTTTTTATTAAAGTCTCACCCTAAGTTAACAACAGTAAAAAAAGAATTAGAAACTCAAAAAACAAAACTTGAAAAAGATTTGAATGCAAAAGGAACTAAACTTAAAACTGAATATGAAGCTTTATCTAAAAAGGGAAGTAAAGTTACAGATGCTGAGAAACAAAGTTTTGCGAAAAAAGATAAAGAGTTATCAGAACTTTATATGAAATCACAAAAAGATTTAGCTACTTTAGAAAATACAAAAATCAATGCTCTTTTAAAAGAGATTAAAACAGCAATAAGTACTTATGCAAAGTCTAAAAAGTATGATGCTGTAGTAGAGAAGAAAACTATTTATTATGGAAATGACAAAGTAAAAGATATATCTAATGAAGTACTGAAAACTATAAAAAAATAGAGTAGGAGTTATAATGTTTAAAATAGATGAATTAGTAAAACAATTAGGCGCTAAATATACAGGAGATTTAAAAGAAGTTAGAGGTTTAGCACCTTTTGAATTTGCTGAAGAAGATGAACTTACTTTTGCTGCTGATGAGAAATTTTTAAAAAAACTAAATGAAACTAAAGCAAAAATAGTAATAGTTCCTCCAATAGATGGACTTCCAAATGATAAAGAATATATTGTAGTAAATAAAAGTCCAAGAGAATTAATGCCAATAATTTTGAACTTTTTTAAAAGAAAGACAAAATCTTTTGAAAAGGCAATTGAATCTAGTGCAAAAATTTCTGAAAATGTAAAAATAGGACCTAACACATATATAGGGCATGATGTTATTATTGGCAAAAATTCAGTAATTCATCCAAATGTATCTATTATGGAAGGTGTTACTATTGGGGAAAATGCAATAATTTATTCAGGAGTTACAATAAGAGAATTTTGTATTCTTGGAAACAATGTAATAATTCAGCCAGGAACTGTAATTGGTTCAGATGGATTTGGTTATGTAAAAGTAGCAGGAGAAAATGTAAAGATCGACCAAATCGGTGTTGTAATAATTGAAGACAATGTTGAAATTGGAGCTAATTCTGCAATAGATAGAGGAACCATTGGAAATACAATTATAAAAAGAGGCACTAAATTAGACAACTTGATTCATTTAGCTCATAATGTAATTATAGGAGAACAAGGATTCCTGATAGCTCAAATAGGAGTAGCAGGTAGTACAGTTATTGGAGATAATGTCACTGTAGGTGGACAAGCTGGAATAACAGGACATATAAGAGTAGGGAATAATGTAACTATTGCAGCTAAAGCTGGAGTAACAAGTACTACAAAAGATAATGAAATTTTATCTGGGTATCCTGCTATAAATCATAGTGATGATATTAAAAATAAAATTGCTCTAAAAAGACTTCCAGAATTACTAAAAAGAGTTAAAAAAATAGAAACTTTATTGGACAAAGGTGAATAATATGAAAAAAATAGTTAGCTTTATATTAATAAGTATGGGAATTTTTGCGACACCATCATATACAGGTTTAACTGGTGGAATAGATTTTCCAAATGCATATATATTAATTGATAAAAATTATACTATTTCAGGTATAGTTGGAACGATTGATGGAGATGTTCAAGCAGATTTCGTTATAGAATCAAATCTTCTACCTCAGGTAGAGGCTGGAATCAAAATTAGTACTTTACAAAAAGAATTTGATAATAGTTTTTTACAAAGTAACTTTAAATTTCAAATAGTAGGAGAAACAGAAAAAAATCCTGCTATTGCAATTGGATTTACTGAATTTGATGAATATGATATTCAAAGTGATAAAGATAATGAGTTACCAGTTGATAATTCAACGGCTTATGCATTTATGGTAGCTTCAAAAAACTTTAAATTTAGAACTGCTAATTTGACAGGAAGCGGAGGACTTTATTTTAGTAAACCTGTGAAGGAAACTAACGTAGATGGTTTTGTAAGTTTAGAAATGCCTGTTAGTGAAGCGATTAAAGTAATATCAGAAGTGTATACATTTGAAAAAAATGATGATAAAAGAGTAAGTGCTAACGTGGGATTTGATTTTTTAACAAATGAAAAGTTTAGAACACAAGTGTTTTGGAGAGAGAGAAATAGTTCTTTCGGTGTAAGTGTAAATTATATAGGAATACTTAATAATAAAAAATAATTAAAAAGCAGTGATTTTCACTGCTTTTTAATTTGTAAAAAAATTAAGTAAATAATTAAGTATAAGAAAAATCTTTAGATATATTTATAGAATTTGCTTTTTCTTTAAAAATATTGTACAATAAATAGACAAAATTTGTAAGGAGTAAATATGGAAAACAAAACAGATTATCATATTCCAGTGTTATATAAAGAAACTTTGGATAATTTGGTTATTAATCCAGATGGAGTATATGTTGACTGCACTTTAGGTGGTGGAGGTCATTCAGAAGGAATACTAGAAAGATTATCAGAAAAAGGAAGATTAATCTGTATAGATCAAGATCAGATGGCAATAGAATATGCAAAAAAAAGACTTGAAAAATATAAAGGTAAATTTGAAATATTTAAAGATAATTTTAAAAACTTAGATACAGTAATATATCTTGCTGGATATGAAAAAGTAGATGGAATATTAATGGATATTGGGGTTTCATCAAAACAATTAGATGATGGAGAAAGAGGATTTTCTTATAAATACTCTGCAAGATTAGATATGAGAATGGATAAAAATCAAAAAATATCAGCTTACGAAGTTGTTAATGAATACTCTGAAGAGGCTTTAATGAAAATATTTTTTGAATATGGAGAAGAAAGATATTCAAGAAAGATTGCAAAATGGATAGTGGAAGATAGAGTTGAAAAACCAATAGAGACTACAGACGAATTGGCTTTACTAGTTGCAAGAGCAATTCCAGGAAAGCATAAAAAACATCCAGCTAAAAAAATATTTCAGGCTATTAGAATAGAAGTGAATAAAGAGTTAGATGTGTTGGTAGAAGCCATTGATAAAGCAGTTAAAATGCTTAATACTAAAGGGCGTTTATCAATTATTACATTTCATTCATTGGAAGATAGAATTGTAAAAAATCATTTCAGAGATTTAAGCTTAGATTGTATTTGCCCATCAGAAATACCAGTGTGTAGATGTGATCATAGATCTAAAGTAAAACTAATTACAAGAAAACCAATAGAACCTAGTAAAGATGAGTTAGAAATTAATAATAGAGCACATTCATCAAAATTAAGAGTATGTGAAAGGTTGTAAAATGAATATAGTCCAAAAATTTTTAAATTTTGTATTTAAAAAATATATAGTCTTAATAGTATTTTTAATTGTATTAAATATAATTTTTGGTTCATGGTATTTAGTAGTTTTGATGGAAAAAGTAAAAAATAATGAATGCTTAAATAAATTAGCTAAAGAAAATAGCCAGTTAAATGCAGATATTAGTAGAATTAAACTTGAAATTGATAAAAAAGTAGATTTAGCAACTGTAAAAAATAGAGCAACATCAGAGTTACAAATGGAGCTAATAACAGAAGTAAAATACATAACAGTGAATGAATAAGAGCGGAGAATAATGTTAAAAATTGGGAATAAACTTGAAATTGATATAGAAAAAATAGTTTTTGGAGGAGAATCCCTAGGATATCATGAGGGATTTGCTGTTTTTGTTCCGATGGGAGTTCCTGGAGACAGAGTGGAAATAGAAATTATATCTTTAAAAAAATCTTATGGTAGAGGTTTGATTACTAAGTTAATTAAAGCGTCTTCTGATAGAATTGATAATCATAATATGATTAGTTTTGAAGATTTTAATGGTTGTGACTTTGGAATGTTAAGATATAATAAACAAGTTTTTTATAAAACAGAAATGACGAAAGATGTTTTAGGAAAAATTGGTGGATTAAATGAGTATGAATTATTTGATACTTTGGGAGCAGAAAATCCTTATAATTATAGGAATAAAATTATTGAACCTTTTTCAAAAGTGAATGGGCAAATAATAACAGGATTTTTTAAAAAGAAATCTCATGAAGTATTTGAGGCAAATGAGAACTGGCTTCAAGATAAAGAAATGGAAGAAATTTTAAAGTATTTAAAAATAGAGTTAAATAAAAGTAATGTTTGGACAGTATATGACGAAAAAACACATAAAGGTTTGCTGCGTCATATAATGCTTAGAAAAAATTCTGTAAATGAACTTATGTTTGTGCTAGTAATTAATGGGAAAGTAAATGATAAGTTAAAAGAACTTGTTTTAAATATTACTGATCAGTTTAAAAATATTAAATCTGCTTATATTTCAATTAATAACCAAAAGACAAATGTTGCTCTAGGTAGAGAAAATATTTTGATATTTGGAAAAAAATATTTGAAAGAAGAGCTATTTGATATATATTTCAATATTTCACCTACAAGTTTTTTTCAGATTAATAAAGAACAAACTATTAAATTATATGCTAAAGCAATGGAATTTTTTGATAATATAGAAAATAAAACGATAGTTGATGCTTATTCTGGGACAGGGACAATAGCAATGCTTTTGTCAAATAAAGCTAAAAAAATCTATGGAATTGAATCTGTTGAATCAGCAACAAGAGATGCTAAGAAAACAGCCAAAGAAAATAAAATTTCTAATATAGAGTTTATAAATGGAAAAATGGAAATTGAATTAGAAAAATTAATAAAAAAAGGTACAGAAATAGATGGTATTATTTTTGATCCACCTAGAAAAGGAATTGATGAAAAAATTCTAAAAGAAGTAGCTAAGCAAGGGATTAAAGACATTGTTTACGTATCTTGTAATCCATCAACCTTTGCAAGAGATATGAAGATACTAAGTGGATTTGGTTATAAACTAATTAAAGTTCAACCAGTAGATATGTTTCCACAAACAAATCATATAGAACTAGTTGGGAAAATTATGCTTATGGAGGAAAAATGCTAAAAGTTTTGATATTTGTAATAATCTCATATTTATTGGGAAGCCTACCTAATGGATTATATGTTGCAAACTTAAAAGGAATTGATATTAGAAATGAAGGTAGCAAAAATACTGGAGCAACCAATGTATTTAGAGTAATGGGAGCTAAATTTGGAATTTTAGTATTAATATTAGATGCTTTAAAAGGTTTTATTCCATTATTTATCGCTGAAAAATTTGGAGTAACAGGTAATAGTTTAGTTTTAATTGGAATTACAGCTGTTATAGGCCATACTTTTTCACCTTTTCTTAATTTTAAAGGAGGAAAAGGTGTAGCTACAAGTTTAGGAATATTTTTATATTTAGCACCGATTCCGATGTTAATAACTTTACTAATGTTTTTTGTAGTAGTAGGAATAACAAAATATGTTTCTTTAGGTTCAGTTTTGGCATCAGTAATGTTACCATTACTAATATTAATTATGCCAGTTAATGAAAAGTTAGGAAATAAAGTGATAGTTTTTATTATCAGTGCTTTACTAGGGTCTTATATTATTTATAAACATAGAGCAAATATACAGAGATTAAAAAATGGAACAGAAAATAAGTTTTATAAAAAATAGTAAGAGGTGTACTTATGGAAAAAATAGTTGTAATGGGAGCTGGAAGTTGGGGAACTGCTCTTGCAATATTACTTGCTAAAAAAGGTTATGAAGTAGTAATATGGGAATTTGATGAAAAAAAAGCTAAGGAGTTACAAGAAAAAAGAGAGAATCCGTTATTTTTACCAGGAAGTAAATTTCCTGATAATTTAAGAGTAACAAACTCATTGGAAGGAATACTAGATGGTAGCAATTACCTTTTGTTTTCAGTACCTGCACAAGTACTAAGAAAAGTTGTACCAGCTATTGCTTCTCAACTAAGAGAGGATATCACTATTATCAATAGTGCAAAGGGAATTGAAATACAATCTGGTTTAAGACTTTCAGAAGTAATTAAAGAAGAAATCTTAGGGAAATATCATAAAAATATTATTGCTTTATCAGGGCCAACTCATGCAGAAGAAGTTGCAATTGAGCTGCCTTCTGCAATAGTTGCTGCTGGGGATTTAGAGAGAGGTAAAAAAGTACAAAAAATATTTAGTACTGATTATTTTAGAGTTTATACATCACAAGATATAATAGGTGTAGAGCTTGGAGGTGCTGTTAAAAACTGTATTGCTATAACTAATGGTATATCTGACGGAATTGGATATGGGGATAATTCAAGAGCCGCACTTATAACTAGAGGATTAGCTGAAATGAGTAGATTTGGAGAGCATTTTGGAGCAGACCCATTGACATTTACAGGACTAGCTGGTATGGGAGATTTAATAGTAACTTGTACTTCGAGACACAGTAGGAACAGAGGTGTTGGAGAAAGGATAGGTAAAGGAGAAAAAATTGAAGACATATTATCTTCAATGGTAATGGTGGCAGAGGGAGTGCCAACGTTAAAAGCAGTAAAAGAGCTTGCTGAAAAACATGGGATAAGCATGCCAATTGTTAATGCAACCTATGGAATTATCTATGAAGGTAAATCTATAAAAGAGGCTTTAGCATCATTAATGGGGAGAGAATTAAAAGAAGAATTCGGAAAGTAAAGGGAAAAATAAAAAAGAATAAAGGGAAAAGTGGTGACGTCTGTGGAAAAAGAGAAGGATTTAGTATCGTTATATCTTAATGACATTAGAAAACACGAGATTTTGACTAAGGAAGAGGAACAGGAGCTGTTAATCAAGGCAAAATCGGGGGATGAACAGGCAAAACAACAGCTTATTTTATCTAATCTTAGATTGGTAGTTAATATTGCTAAGAACTATAGTAATAAAGGATTAGGTTTTATTGATTTAATAAGTGAGGGGAACTTTGGACTTATTCATGCTATTGACAAATTTGATTATACAAAAGGGTATAGATTTTCAACCTATGCAGTTTGGTGGATTAAACAAGCAGTAACTAAGGCTATAATAAGTAAGGGAAGAGAAATTAGAATTCCTTCTTATAAACATGATATACTTAATAAAGTTAATAAGTTTATTATGGGTTATATTACAGAATACAGTTCTTATCCAAGCATTGATTCTATTGCTCAAGGGACTGGATTGGAAGAAAAAAAGATTCAAAAAGTAATGTTAGAGTTTCAAGACATGCTTTCTTTAAATGCTTCTATAGGTGATGACATCTATTTGGAAGATACAATAAGCCAAGCTGATGAAGAATCATTGGAAAATAAAGTTTTAGGTGAAATAGCTAAAGAGGAAATAAATGCAATTTTAGGACTTTTGAAACCGAGAGAAAAAGATATATTAACTTTAAGATATGGATTATTTGGTCAAGAAATACATACTTTAGAAGAAGTTGGAAAAAAGTTTAATATTACTCGAGAAAGAGTTAGACAAATAGAGAAAAAAACCTTAGATAAATTAAGAATTAAATACAGCGATCAATTAAGGGAATATCTTAGATAAGAGGTGAGTACATGAAAATTATATCAAATAATCTCGAAAGTGGAGAATTATTGGTTAAAATTGAAGGAGAAGTAGATGTTTACACGTCTATAGATTTAAAAAAAGAACTAACAAGATTAATAGAAGTTAATCAAAAGAAAATAATAATTGATTTAGAAAATGTAAATTATATGGATAGTTCAGGTTTAGGTGTTTTAGTAGCTTTGTTAAAAGAGTTAAGAAAAATAGGTGGAGATTTAAAATTAATTTCGCTTCCAGTAAGTGTAAAGAAAATTTTTGATTTGACTAGACTTACAAAGTTTTTTAGTATTTATAATAACTTACAAGATGCAATGAAATAGACAGGAGATATTATGCTGAACATAAGAGTTAATAGAAATAAATTTTTAAAGGGAATCAGATTGGTTAGCAAAGCAATTTCTGATAATAAAATAAGACCTGTAATTAGTGGTGTTTATTTAGAGGCTAAAAATGATGTTATTACTTTAAAAGGTACTGATATGGATTTAACTATATCTAATTTTATGTTTGGAGCTATCGAAAGTGAAGGGGAAATTGTATTTAGCCCACAACTTGTTGATGAGTATTTGAAAGAAATTGGAGATGAAGAGATACAAATAGTGGAAATAAATGGAACTCTTCTAATAGAAACAGAAAATTCTACATCAGAATTTACTTTATTTGAATCAAGTGAGTATCCTTTTATAGAAACTAAGGTAGAAGGTCAAACTTATGAAATAGGAAGAGAATTCTTACTAGAAAGTTTGGAAAAAGTTAAGTTTGCTGCTAATATTTCTACCGATAGTGTTGCTAATAACTGTGTTAGGATAGAACTTTATGATGGTAAAATTCAAATGGCAGCTACAGATAGTTTTAGATTGGTTTATTTGGAAGAAAGACTAGAAGATGCATATAATGGAGACACAAGAATAAGTTTGCCGTTAAATAGTGTTGAAGCCCTTATAAATACATTAAAATCTGTAGGAGATGAGTTTGTAAAACTTAATTTCAAAGGAAATCAAATTTCATTTGAAATTGAGAAAATAAATCTATTAAGTAGAGTTATTGATTTACCTTATCCAGATTTTAAAAATCTAGTTTCTAATGGAGTGTTTAATAAAACAATTACTATTGATACAGAAGAATTTATTAATGTATTAAAAAGAGTATTTGTATTTGTAAAAAATAATAGCGATTCTAAAGGTGGAGCTATATTTTACTTAGAAGGAGAAAAATTCTTAATAGAAGGAATCTCTGAAAGTGGTAAAATAAAAGAAGATATAATCTTGAAAAAAGATGGAGAAGACCTTAAAATTCAGCTAAATGTTAAATATCTTTTAGATTTTTTACAAAATCTAGATAAAAATAAAAAAACAATTATTAAACTTTCAAATTCAAGGGGTACTGTACTTCTTAAAAATGAAGAAGTTGAAAATTATTTATATATTACCATGCCTCTAGCTTTAAGAGATGAATAAAAATTGAAAAACTTTTCTTAAAAGTTTGTAATTTGAGATTTCTTAAAGTATAATAAAATCGAGGAGTAAAAATGCCCTGTAGGGCATTTTTAATTTTAAATATTAGGGGGATTCTTATGCACAGAATGATTTTGACTCAAAGAGAATTGGAAAGGATAGTAAATAGTGAACTGGCTGATCCATTTATTTTTCTTGGAATGCACAAAGTTGATGATAAAAGAATAGTTGTTAGAGTTTTTAATCCAGAAGCTGCTAATGTTGATGTCATTTTAGATGGAAAACATTTTTCAATGAATAGATTAGCAAAGGAAGGAGTTTTTGAACTAGTTATAGAATCAAAAGTTCTAAAATCTTATAAATTAGAATATAAATACAATAATGGTGGAACTTATAGAACAAAAGACCCATATAGTTTTTTACCAGTACTTACAGAATATGATTTATTCTTAATAGGAGAAGGAAATCATCATAAAGTATATGAAAAACTAGGAGCACATTCTATTACTCATGGAGGAGCTAAAGGGGTTACCTTTGCTGTTTGGGCTCCACAAGCTAAAAGAGTGAGTGTTGTAGGAAACTTCAATAACTGGGATGGTAGAACTCATCAAATGAGGATGAGAGGAGCCTCAGGTGTCTGGGAGTTGTTTATACCTGGCATTGAAGAAGGAGATTTGTATAAATTTGAAATCAAAGCAAAAAATGGTGATATTTTTACAAAAATTGATCCATATGCATTTTTCTTTGAAAAAAGACCAGCAAATGCTTGTGTAGTTTATGAATTAGACAACAAATTTGAATGGAATGATACAGATTGGTTAGAAAGAAGAAAAACTACTAACTGGTTAGAAAAACCTATGTCAGTTTACGAAGTTCATTTAGGTTCATATAAAAGAAAAGATGATAATCAATTTTTAACATATAAAGAATTAGCACATGATTTATTAAATTATTTGTTAGAACATAATTACACACATATTGAAATAATGCCTGTTTCTGAACACCCTTTAGATGAATCATGGGGATATCAAGTCACAGGATACTATGCAGTTACAAGTCGTTTTGGAACTCCAGAAGAATTTATGTATTTTGTGAATCTATTGCATGAGAATAATTTAGGAATAATATTAGATTGGGTACCAGGTCATTATCCAAAAGATGCCTTTGGATTAGGAAGATATGATGGTTCAGCTTTGTATGAACATGAAGATCCAAGACAAGGTGAGCATATGGACTGGGGAACATATATTCCAAATTTTGGTAGAAATGAAGTAAAGAATTTTCTTATTGCAAATGCCTTATTTTGGATGGATAAATATCATATTGATGGTTTAAGAGTAGATGCAGTAGCAAGTATGCTTTACTTAGATTATTCTAGAGATAGTGGTTCTTGGGTTCCAAACCAATATGGTGGAAGAGAAAATCTTGAAGCAATAGAATTTTTAAAATATTTCAATTCAATAACTCACAAATATTATCCAGGAATTTTAACAATAGCAGAAGAGTCTACAGCCTTTGCAGGAGTTTCTAAACCTACAGAATTAGGTGGGCTTGGGTTTGATATGAAATGGAATATGGGATGGATGAACGATACTCTTGAATATATTAAAAAAGATCCTGTATACAGAAAATATCATCAACATGATTTAACTTTTTCATTGGTTTATGCTTTTTCTGAAAACTTTAAATTGGTAATTTCACATGACGAAGTCGTACATGGAAAAAGGTCTTTAATTGATAAAATGCCAGGTGATTTGTGGCAAAAGTTCGCTAATTTAAGATTATTTTATACTTATGCATATTGTCATCCCGGTAAAAAATTATTTTTTATGGGTAGTGAATTTGGTCAATGGAAAGAATGGAATTGTAATGCTAGTTTAGATTGGCACCTTACTAATGAAGAGCCGCATCATAAAATGCAAAAATTTATTAAAAAATTAAATGAAGTATATAAATTAAATAATGAACTATGGGAAGTAGATTATAGTGGCAATGGTTTTGAATGGATAGACTATCAAGATCAACAAAATAGTATATTAGCCTTTACTAGAAAAAATAAAGCTGGAGATAAATTAATTTGTATTTTCAACTTTACACCAGAGGTTCATTATGGATATAAATTTGGAGTTAGCACAGAAGGTACTTATGAGGAAGTTCTTAATTCTGATGATATTGAATTTTATGGAAGTAACTTTGAAAGGCAATATGAAGTAACAACACAAAAATATGAAATACATAATCAAAAACAAGCAATTTCTGTGAATATACCTCCACTAGGAGCAGTAATTTATAGATTAAAGAAATAAAAAAATTAGGAGATGTAAAAATCTCCTAATTTATTAATAAAATTTTCCATTAAAATAAGGAAAAGAATTGTAAAATTATAGAACGAACTCTCCTAAAGTAACGTCAAAAAATTCTAATGTAGATAAAAAATGATTGAAAGAAAAACTTTCATCTTTTGATTTTATCATTTTATGGAGTTTTTGCTTTAAATATTTGGGCTGAACATCAAGTGCAGTAGCAAGTTCCTTGATATTTTTATTGTTTTTTTCTAAAAGCATAAGTATATTTTGAGCTAAATTATATTGATTCATACAACCACCCTTTCCGCTATTTTACGAACTATAATTTAATATACATTATAAACCAAAAATTAGCAACAATTTTTCCGTTAATTAAAAAATATTTTTTGATATTTTTGGAAAGTATAGTATAATATATTTAGAAATATAAGGAGGGAATTATGTTCGGGAAATTTTTTAAAGAAATGAGAGATGAAAAAGAATTAACTTTGATTGAGTTGAGTGAAAAAACAGGAGTATCAAAATCATATTTGCATGATATAGAGAATGAAAAAATAGCACCTTCAGATAAAATAATTGAAAAATTGTTTAATTTTTATAAACTTTCTAAAGAGAAGGAAAAGGAACTTCAAAAAATCATAGCATATGCAAAAACTCCTAATTTGGTTATTCAAGAATTTGAAAAAGCAAAAAAAGAATTGAGTAAGCTAAATAGTGAGCTGAACAGAATGAAAAATAGTAGTTCAGAAATATCATTTACAGAAGATGATAGTTATTATTCAGTGCCAGTATATTCATATGTTAGAGCAGGATTAAATGAAGTAGAAAACATGCCAGAACCATTGTATGAGCTTAACATACCTCTCCCTAGAGTACGTGGAGATTTAATAGGAATTGAGGTTAAAGGCGATTCAATGGAGCCTAAGTTTCATGAGGGTGACATAGTTTTAGTAAAACCGGGAATAACTCCAGAAAATAAAGAGATAGGAGTCTTTGTTGTAGATAATAAAACAGTTATAAAAATATTCAATAAAGATAAAAGTGGTAGAGTAATTTTGACTAGCTTAAATATAGAACATGAACCAATTATTGTAGATGAATATACAGAATTTGGTGTTATAGGTAAGTTTTGGAAAGCTATAGTAAGTTAAAAAAGCTAGGGAAAAACCTAGCTTTATTCTTCGTTGCAAAGAACATTAATTAGAGGCTCTATTGAAACATTGTTTTTTTCATAACTTAAAAATAGCCTTAAAATATAAATTTCATTGTTTGCTAATAATAAGAATGAATTTAAGCAAAGATTGTAAATATTACTTAGATATTCATGGTGAACTAAAGTAGATATATTTTCAACAGAAGTCTCAAGGGCTTCTATTTTTTTTTGACTAAAAAATTAAATTCGTTTGAATCAAAATGATTTGAAAATGTTAATGAAAGTATAAGCATCCCAATATTGATATTTTTTTCTGTTAAATAAGATTTGATTTGAAATTTATAATAACTATACCCCATTTCTGTCGGAATAAAATTTTGATTGTTTTCTGATTTGTTAAGAAGATTAGTGTTTTTAAGTAAATTAATTCTTTCGTAAAGAATTTCTTCAGAAAAATCCATCCACTTATTAATTCTAACTTTTTTGGATAGAGTAATTAAAGAATCAAGAGATAAAGGAGTTTCAGCTAAAGCACCTAATATAAATATATTTAATCTCAAAATAATCCTCCTTGTAGCATGGAATATAATTAATTTTAATTCTTTTTTTTCACAAATACAAGAGCTGTAGAAAATATATTTAAAAAAATTATTTTATAAAAAATATTTATGTCATTTACAATTTCTAATCTATGCTATATTTTATATACGTTTTATGATATACTTTATAAGATAAACCTAAATTTGGAAGGTGATGGATAAATGAAAAAAGCATTATTATTGGATGTTAGTGCCATGATGTATAGAGCATATTTTTCTTTAATTAATATGAGTAATAGTAAAGGTGAAGCAACAGGGGCGATATTTGGATTTACAAATATGCTTCTTAATTTGATAGAAGAGTATGAACCAGATTATATAATTGCAGCTTTTGATAATAAAAGAAGTAGTTTAAAAAGAACGGAAAAATTTTCTGAATATAAAGCACAAAGAAAGCCAATGCCAGAAGATTTGTTGGAACAAGTGCCAAAAATAGAAAAATTATTGGATGGATTTGGAATAAAAAAATATAGGGTAGAAGGTCATGAAGCAGATGATGTACTTGGGACTCTTGCCAAAAAATATTCTGCTTTAGGAATTGAAAGCTTTGTTGCAACAGGCGATAAAGATTTGTCGCAAATAATAGATGGGAATATTAATATTGCTTTACTTGGAAAAGGCGAAGGGAAAAGTAAAACAAAATTAATAAGAACAGATGCTGATGTAGTAGAGCAACTGGGAGTGACACCTGATATGATACCCGATTTATTCGGACTTATAGGAGATACTTCAGATGGTATTCCCGGAGTTAGAAAAGTTGGAGAAAAAAAAGCGATTCCTATGTTAGAAAAGTATGGAAATTTAGAGGGGATTTATGAAAATATTGATAAACTTTCTGAAATTCCTGGGATAGGAAAGGGACTTATCCAAAATATTATTGAAGATAAAGATATGGCATTTTTGAGCAGAGAACTTGCTGTGATTGAACTTGATGTTCCCTTAGAATTTATTTTGGAAGAAACAAAAAATACTAGAGAAGATAGCATTCTTTTTGAACTTTTTATGGATTGTGATATGAAATCTTTAATTAAAAAGCTTGATTTGAAAGAAAAACAAGTTATGGAAGTTAGTACAGAAATTAGTGATAAGGTAGAAGATACTAAAGAAAAAATAGAAAAAGTATTTTGTATTCCTAAAACTGACAAAGAATTAAATGAAATATTAGATAGAGTTTTTAATAGCGAAAAAGTGTTTTTATATAGCGGAAAGTTTGGATTATCATTAAGTAATCTAAAAGAAAGTGTATATATTCCAACAAAACATTTTTATTTGGGAGCTAATAATTTTTCATTAGAATTAGTTAAACCATACTTTCAAAAAGGAAATAAAGTTATAACTTATAACGCAAAAACAATACTTAATAAAGAATTTTATATTGAAAATCTTTATTTTGACATAGCAATCGCTAATTATCTTTTGACAGCAAATACTAGAGATGATTTAAGTATGATAATTGAAACAACTCTTTTAGAGAATATGAATATGTCAATTTTGAATAAAGAGGAAAATAGTGTAACAGAAGAAGAGTTTTCTAAATTTAGTTTTGAAGTATTAGATAAATTAATAGATATTTATGAATTGTTATCAGAAAAACTAGAAAAAGAAAACTTGGATAAACTGTTTTTTGAAGTAGAGATGCCACTATTGAAAGTGCTTTCAAGTATGGAAATTAATGGTGTAAAAATTGATATAGAATTTTTTAAAAATTACGAAATTGAACTTAGAAAAAGAATAGAGAGTTTGAGTCCAAATATATATGAAGAATTTTTGAATAGAGTTAGATTTAACTTAGAAATGCTAATTGTTTCAGAATATAACATCAGAGAATTCTATGAAGAAATAGGAAAATTGATTTATAAAAAGAAATCAGACCTTAACATGTTTATGGAGACAGTTGTTAATGTTTCAGACAAAGAACTGTTAAGTAAGGCTTTTGAATTCAATATAGCTTCGCCTAAACAACTTGGGATAGTTTTATTTGAACTAATGAAAGTTCCTACAGCAAAGAAAACTAAAACAGGTTATTCTGTTGATGAAGAGGTTTTAGAGGAACTGAAATTTAAAGGAGAAAAAATAGCAGAATATCTTTTAGATTTTAGAAAATTGACAAAACTTCAAAGCACTTATGTAGAAGCTTTACCTAAATTGGCTGATAGAAACGGAAGAATTCATACTACTTTTAATCAGACAGGAACAGCAACAGGAAGATTATCTTCTAGTGACCCTAATCTTCAAAATATTCCAGCTCGTTCAGATGATGGAGCGAGAATAAGAGAAGGATTTGTTGCAAGAGAGGGATATACATTAGCTTCTTTTGACTATTCACAAATTGAGTTAAGAGTATTAGCCTCAGTAAGTAAAGATGAAAATTTGATTACAGCTTATAATAATGATTTGGATTTACATGATTTGACTGCAAGAAAAATATTTGCTGTTAAAGATGAAGAAGAAGTAACTAGAGAAATGCGTTCAGTTGCAAAAATAGTAAATTTTAGTATTATATATGGAAAAACTGCATTTGGACTGGCTAAAGAATTAGGGATTTCTCAAAGTGATGCAAAACTTTATATTGAAAGATATTTTGCTGAGTATCCAAAAGTTAAGGAATTGGAAACTAAAATTATTGAAGATGCAGAGAAAAAAGGATATGTTGAAACTATATATGGAAGAAAAAGAAGTATTCCTGAATTAAAATCAAATAATAAGAATTTGAGAAATGCAGGGGAAAGAATGGCGGTAAATACTGTTATTCAAGGAAGTGCTGCTGATATATTAAAAATTGTAATGGTTAAACTTTATGAAGAATTAAAAGGTAAAGAAGAGATTTTTATGAATTTACAAGTACACGATGAACTTGTATTTGAAATAAGAAATGATAAAATTGATTTTTATATGGAGAAAATAAAACATACAATGGAATCGAGTGTAGTATTACCAGATGTTAAGTTAAAAGTTAATGGAGCTTATGGTAATAATTGGAGTGAAACTAAATAAAACAAGATTAGAAGCTGTAAAAAGCTTCTAATTTAATGTAGGAGGATAGATGTCATATACTTTAGATGTTAAAAGAGAAATACTTTTAAAAGAAATTGAATCTAGTGATGAACATTTTTGGGAAATATATGCCATCTTAAAAGGAAAATTAGCTATTGAAAAAAATAAAATAGAGTTGAAACTGGAAAGTTTAGATTTGGCTAATAGAGTATATAAATATCTTAAAGAGCTTAATTTGCAAATAGCAATTAAATATTCTATAAGTAAGAGATTTGGAGAACATAGAATCTATATTATAGAAGTACCAATTCAAAAAGGATTTAGAGAATTTTCCAACAAAATGAAAAGTTTAGATGAAATTTCATTTGAAGAAATGTCAGATGATGCTATAATAGGTTTTGTAAGAGGACTTTTTTTGGCTACAGGTTATATAAAAGATCCTCAAAAAGAATATGCTCTTGATTTCTTTTTAGATGCAGAAGATATAGCATACAAAGTTTTTGAAGTTTTAGCAAAACTTGAAAAAAGAGTTTTTATTACAGAAAAAAGAAACAAAAAACTTGTTTATTTAAGAAATTCTGAGGATATAATGGATGTTTTAGTCATGGTAGGTGCTGTTCAAAGCTTTTTTTCTTACGAAGAAGTAACAATGATGAAAGACATGAAAAATAAGACTATTAGGGAAATTAATTGGGAAGTTGCCAATGAAACTAAAACTCTTAATACTGCAGATAAACAGTTAGCAATGATTGAATATATAGAAAAAAATATAGGCCTTCATTATTTGGCAGATGTTCTCCGTGATATGGCTGTCGTTAGACTTAATAACCCTGAAAGTTCTTTAAGTGAGTTGGCAGAAGTAATAGGATTAAGTAAATCTGGAGTAAGAAATAGATTTAGGCGTATAGAAGAAATTTATACTGAATTAAAAGAGGAGATAGAAAAAAATGGTAGTTGTTAATGGTTTAGAAAACCTTCATGAAGAATATAAGAATCTATCTTTAGCCTTAGGGACTTTTGATGGAATACATAAAGGACACCAATTTTTGATAAAAGAAGCAGTTAAAAAGGCGAAAGAAACTGGTGGAAAGTCAATGGTATTGACTTTTAGTGAGCATCCACAAAAAGTATTTCGTGGAGTCACAAAGCCAATTTTAATTAATACACATAAAGAAAAGATTCATTTATTAAAGCAATTAGGTGTTGATATTGTTGTTTTTGCTCACTTTACAGATGAGTTCAAAAATTTGAGCGCACACGAATTTTTCTTAGAGATTTTAAAAAATAAGTTGAATGCAAAATATATATTTGCTGGATTTAATTATACATTTGGTAGTAAAAGATTAGGAACACCAGAACTTCTAAAAAAATTGGGAAAAGAATTTGGGATAGAAGTAAGTATTATAGAACCAGTGAAGCATAATGATAAAATAATAAGTAGCACAGATATAAGAGATTTTATTGAAAATGGTGATGTGGAAAGTGCTAGAGAATATCTTGGTACTGACCTTATAATCATTGGAGAAGTAGAACACGGTAAAAAAATAGGTAGAACACTAGGGTTTCCAACGGCTAATTTAAAAATATTCAATAAAATATATCCACCTAGGGGTATTTATGGGGTAGAAGTTTTAATTGAAGGAGAAACAAAATTAAGAGATGGTCTTCTTAATATTGGATTTAATCCGACAATACCTAATGAGTTTCCAAAACTGTCGGTAGAAGTTTATATTCTTGATTTTGATCAAGATATATATGGCAAAGAACTCTTAGTAAAAATAAAAAAATATACTAGACCTGAAGTAAAATGTAATTCTTTGGAGGAGCTAAAAGAACTAATACACAATGATGTTGTTTCTTGGAGAAGACATTTGGGGGAGATAAAGTAGTGGAATTAAATTTTAAATTAGACAATTTTGAAGGCCCTTTAGAATTATTGCTACATTTGGTGGAATCAAAAGAAATGTCTATTTATGAAATAAGTATTTCAAAAATTATAGATGAATATTTAATTCTTATCTCTAATTTGACAGAAAATAATGTTCAAATTAAAGTTGAGTTTTTAGTAATGGCAGCCGAGCTTTTAGAGATAAAAGCTCTTTCTATTCTTAATTATAAAAAGAAAATAGAGAGAGAAAAATCTTTAGAACAAAAACTAATTGATTATAAAGTTATAAAATATTTGGCAAATGATTTACAAGGGATGGAAAATGAACTTAATATATCATTTAAAAGAGAGGGAATACCAGTCAAATTAGATGATTATAGAGAAATAGATTTAAGTAAACTTTCACTTAAATCTGTTTTTGAAACTTATTATGAGGTAATGAAAGAAAGTAAGGATAAAGAAGTTATGGAAATTGACATTGAAGAAGTTTTTTCTATGAATGATGAAATGAAAGAAATAGAAAAAACTTTGAAAGATAATAAAGAAATAACTTATAAGAGCATTTTTGAAAATGCAAAAAGTAAACTACATTTAGTTTATATGTTTTTAGCCATTTTAGAGCTTTATAGGGAAAAAATAGTAGAATTAGCAGAAGATAGCTTAATATATGGAATAGAAGAAAGAGGACTTGAAAATGTTTAAAAGTGGTATATTTTTAGCAATAATAACAATGCTTAGTAGAATTATGGGACTTGTAAGAAATACAGTAAGTGCTAAGTATTTTGGTGCTTCGTATCAAAATGATGCGTTTAATTCATCTTTTAGAATAGCTAATCTATTTAGACAATTATTAGGAGAAGGAGCTTTAGGAAATACTTTTATTCCTATTTATAATAAAAAAGAAAAAGAACTAGGAAAAGAAGAAGCAAGAAAGCTAATATTTTCTGTTCTAAATCTTCTTTGCTTATTTTTGATAATCTTAACAATAATAACAATTATTTTTTCAAATCAAATAATGACAGCTATTGCTAAAGGTTTTGATAATAAGACAAATATCCTGTCTGGAGAACTATTAAGAATAATGGCCATTTATATACTGTTTATTGGTATGTCAGGAATGATTGGAAGTGTGCTTAATAACTTCAAACAATTTATAATACCTGCGAGTACTTCTTTATATTTCAACTTTGCAATGATATTTGCAGCAGTTGTTTATAAAGATAAATTTGGAATATATCCAGTGGCTTGGGCAGTTACTATTGGAGGATTATTACAATTGTTAGTTGTACTACCATCATTTTTTAAGACTTTTGGAAAATATAGTTTTGTAATAGAAAGGCATGATCCTTATTTGAAGGAAATATTTGTAATGCTTCTACCTATGCTGTTAGGAGTCTTTGGATGGCAAATAAATGTTATTGTTGGACAAATGTTTAGTTCATTTTTACCAGCTGGGGGATTAACAGCATTATCTTATGCCAATAATTTATATCTACTACCTTTAGGAGTTTTTGGGACGACAATTTCAACAATAATTTTCCCTACTATGTCAAAGGCAACAGCCAAAGGAGACATAGAATCAGTGACAAAATCTGTTAATGGGGGATTAAAATTAGTAGCTTTATTGGTAATTCCATCAACAATAGCATTTACAATTTTTGCAAACGATATAGTTAAAGTAGTATATGGTTATGGAAAATTTGATGCAAGTGCAGTAAAAGTTACAGCAGAATGTTTATTTTTTTATTCTATAGGACTTTATTTTAATAATGGTATGCAAATTTTGACTAGAATTTTTTATTCAAATAAAAATACAAAAGATCCAGTAAAATTTTCACTTATTTCAATCGGAATTAATATTTTGATTAATGTATTATTGATGCATTCTATGAAGCACAAGGGTCTTGCATTAGCTAGTAGTATAACATTAGGAATAAATTTTTTACAATTATATATAACAGCACAGAAAAAATATGTGAAATTCAATAATAAAGAGGTTATAGGTTATATATTAAAAACACTAATAACAAGTCTTATAGCAGCTGGAGTAGGACTTTTATTTGCGAATTCATTTGTAAGAATAGGCGTTTTTGCTTTAGTATATATTGCCTTATGGGCAGTACCTCTAATAAAAGGTGGATTAAATGAGTTTAGATAAATTACTAAATAAAAGTAAAACTAATTATAAGGTATATACTCCTTTAAAAGTATCTAGAGAGATAGTGGCAAAAGCCCTATCTCTTTATTTTAAGGGGAATAAAAAAAGAAAATTGGAGTCAATAAGAGCAGTAGATTTATGCTGTGGAAATGGAAATTTATTGATAGTTTTATTAGAAAGTCTAATTAGAATCCATAAAATATATCATGGGAAATATGATTATAAAAAGAAATGGATAGAAGGATACGACTTAGATAGTAAAGCATTAGAGGAGCTTAGGAATAGAGCGAAAGAAATATTTGATAAATATGGGATTTCCGGTGACATAAATATTTTTAATGAAGACAGTTTAATGATACCAAATTCAAAGTCCTATAATTTAATAATAGGAAATCCACCATATTTAGGGGAAAAAAATAATAGGGAAATTTTTGAAAAAATACGTCTTACAGAATTTGGTCAAAAATATTATGAAGGAAAAATGGATTATCTTTATTTTTTTATTGAAAAAGGAATAGAGCTATTAAAAAAAGATGGAGTTCTTTCATACATAACAACAAATTACTGGTTAAGAGCAGATGGGGCAAATAAGCTGAGAGAAGCTATAAAAGAGAACACTTATTTCTATTATATTAATAATATAAATAAAAGTGTTTTTAAAGATGCATTAGGTCAACATAATATGATTTTTACATTGACAAAAGATAAAATTAACGAGTTTGATTTAGTGATTAATGAAGAAAAAATTAAAGTTAAAAATAATAAAATTTTTGACAGTAACAATAAAATATCATTGATGAATCAAGATGATTATGAATTTTGTGAAAAATTAAAAAAGAAAGCACAGTTTTTATTAGGCGAAAAATTTAATATTAATCAAGGGATTGTAAGTGGATGTGACAAGGCCTTTGTATTTGATGAATATAAAGAAGAATTTGGGAATTACTTAAAAGAATTTTATAAGAATAAAGATATTCATAAATATAGAGTTGATAATTCACAAAAATATATTTTGTATTTGGACAACAAAGAAAAGCCAAATGATAATATAATTGAGTACCTAGAGAGTTTTAGAGAAAAATTGGAGGGTAGAAGAGAAGTGAAAAAAGGAACTATTAAGTGGTGGCAACTTCAATGGTCAAGAGATAAAAAGATTTTTATAGAACCTAAAATTGTTTCTAGACAAAGGAATACAAGAAATTCTTTTGCTTTAGTTACAGAAGAATTCTATGCTTCAGCAGATGTTTATTATATAAGTTCAAAAGATACATCATTAAATATCTATTATATATTAGGATATTTAAATTCAGATTTATTTTTAAGATGGTTCAAAATTAATGGGAAATATAAGGGTGAATATCTAGAATTATATTCTACACCACTAAAAGAAGTTCCGATAATTTATGAATATGATAAAAATAAAATGAATTATATAGTTGATTTAATACAGAGACAAATTGATAACTATGATGAAAAAGTTCAAAATATAATTAATGATTTTTTTAATAATAAATTAAATTTATAAAAAAGTAAATTTTTACAAAAAAATAAAATAAATTAAGGTGTTGACGACTTTTTTTTACTATGATAAAATTAAAAAAATCTTAATTTGTGAAAAAGGGGAAATGAATGGCTTTAATTGATAAGTATTTAATATTAATGACAGAAATGGGTGCATCAGATTTGCACTTTAACTCGGGAAATACTCCTATTTGGAGAATTCATGGTGATATAAAAAAAATAGAAGATGAAAAAGTTATTACAAAAGAAATGGCTAAAGAGATTTTATATGAAATTATGCCAGAGTTTAATAGAGATGAATTTGAAAAATGTCACGACACAGATTTTTGTTATGATTTATCGGGATTTGGAAGATTTAGAGCAAATATATTCAAAGATATGAAGGGAATAGGTGGAGTATTTAGACTAATTCCTGAGAAGATAATTACGGTAGAAGATTTGAATTTGCCTCAGTCAATTTCTGAAATGTGTATGTTAACTAAAGGATTGGTAGTTGTAACAGGACCAACAGGGTCAGGAAAATCAACTACACTGGCAGCAATAGTTGACTACATAAATAGAACGAGAAGTGAGCATATAATTACTATTGAAGATCCAATTGAGTTTGTTCATAAAAATAAAAGTTGCTTAATCAATCAAAGAGAGATTAAATCTCATACAACTGGATTTAAAAGTGCCTTGAGAGCAGCACTTAGGGAAGATCCCGATATAGTTTTAGTTGGAGAACTAAGAGATTTAGAAACTATAGAAATAGCCATTGAAACAGCAGAAACGGGACATTTAGTACTAGGAACTTTACATACTTCAACAGCAGCTTCCACAGTAGAAAGAATGATTCAACAATTCCCAGATACTAAACAAGCACAGATAAGACAAATGCTTTCTAATTCATTAAAAGGGGTTGTGGCACAAACTTTACTGAAAAAAGCAGATGGAACAGGTAGAGTTGCCGCTTTAGAAATACTTGTTGGAAATCAGGCTTTATCTTCTCAAATAAGAGATGGGAAAACGCATCAAATACAATCGACTATGCAAATGGGTTCTAAAGATGGAATGGTACTTCTGAATGACTCATTACTAAAATTAGTAAAAGAAGGTACTGTAGCACCTCAAGAAGCTTTATTAAAAGCTGTTGATAAAAATGATTTGAAAGATAAATTTATGCAAAATATGATAAAATTTGGAGAAAATGCTAACGGTAATGGAAGGTTTATATAATTAAAATTTATACAAAAAGAGACTAGATGATTCTTAGTCTCTTTTTACATTATTATTAAATCGTAATTTTTGAGCTTTTCTAAAATGATTTCATCTTCTAAAGTATTGAATATACAGCCTTTAACCTTAGAAAGATTGCTAAAATTAAAAAAAGAATCTTTTTGTAATTTGATATTTTCTGTAATGATGTAAGTTTCGTTTGAAATGTCTATTATAGCACTTTTAGTGAGACCATCATCTGTAGTCAAAGTGGAAATATTTCCTGTATAAACATTTATTCCTCCTGTACCTACGAATGATTTATCCACATTATATTTTTTGATTTCTTCAATAGTTTTACTACCAGTAAAACCATGTTGCTCAGGTCGATAAATCCCACCAATTCCTATTAGTTGGGAAGAGTTTTTACTATTTTCAAATAAATTAAAAATATCTATCATATTTGTAATTATTACTAGTTTTTTAGAACTTCTACTTATAAGTTCTGCAAGTAAAATATTTATAGTGGATGTATCTAAAAAAATTGAATCGCCATCATTAATTATAGAGAATGATTTTTCTGCAATAATTTCTTTCTGTGGAATGTTTTCATCAATTCTAGAGCCTAAGCTTTTGTAATAACTATAATTTCTTTTAAGCTTAGCTCCTCCATAAGTTCTAAGAATCAACCCTTCTTTTTCTAAAAATTTTAAGTCTTTTCTGATACTATCTTCTGATATATCAAATTTAATGCTTAATTCTTTAACAAAAACTTCGCCTTTTTTTTGTATTTCTAAAAATAATTCATTAATTCTTTCTTTACTAAACATGGAATACCTCCTAATTTATATAATTTTATCACATAAATAAGAAAAAACAAGAAAAAAATTGCAACAAAACAAGAAAAATGATAAGATAATTTTAGTTAAAGAGAAAAAAATTAGAAGAAAAAATATTTTAGGAGGACACAATGTATAAATTGGTAATAAGCGATTTAGATGGAACTTTATTAAATGAAAATCATCTTCTTTCAGAATACACAAAGAAAGTTATAGAAAAGCTAAATGAAAAAGGAGTGCCGTTTTTTTTGGCTACTGGAAGACATTTTTTAGACTTATTTGATTTGAAAAAAGAGCTAAAATTACCAGAAACTTATTCTATATCGTGTAATGGAGCAAGAGTTCATGGTCCAAATGGAGAGCTGTTAATTAGTCATAATATAGATG
>JAGNSM010000107.1 GCA_017988045.1 Fusobacteriaceae bacterium | reverse complement strand
GCATTTATCTGGCTTATTCTCATCTAGGTATAATGAATTCATTTGTGGTGGCTAAAACCCACCAACGTGAGGAGCGCGCCCTCATGGCATGGAAGGTAAATATTAAAAACGAAATCAGGGAGGATTTTTATGAGAATCAACAACAACATATCAGCAATGAACAGCTACAGAAATTTAACAACAGTGAATGAGTCAGTAGACAAATCAATGGAAAAATTATCATCAGGTCTAAGAATTAACAGAGCTGGAGATGACGCAGCAGGTTTAGCAATATCTGAAAAAATGAGAGGGCAAGTAAAAGGTCTTAATATGGCTACAAAAAACTCTCAAGATGGTATCTCAATGATACAAACAGCAGAAGGAGCTTTAAATGAATCGCATGCCATTGTTCAAAGAATGAGAGAGCTAGCAGTTCAATCTTCGAATGATACTAATACTGACAAAGACAGAGAAAAAATTCAATTAGAAACAGACCAACTAGTTGAAGAGTTAGATAGAGTTGCAACGACAACTGAATTTAATACACAAACTCTAATGAATGGAAATTTTGAAGGTAATGGAGTATTATTTCACATAGGAGCAAACAAAGATCAAAATGTTAATTTAAAATTTAAAGATATGACTTCAGAAGCTTTAGGTGTAAGTGGAATCAAAATGTCTACTCAAGCTGATGCAAATACAGCAATTGAAAAAATTGATACAGCATTAGAAAGTATTTCTACTGAAAGAGCTACATACGGAGCTATGCAAAATAGACTTGAACATACAATTAACAATTTGAGAGTTTCTGGTGAAAACTTACAAGCAGCTGAATCTAGAATAAGAGATACAGACATGGCTAATGAAATGGTTAAACTTAATAAAGATAGAATCATTTCTCAATCAGGTACTGCTATGTTAGCACAAGCTAACACATCACCTCAAAGTGTATTACAATTACTTAGATAATAATTAAATTTATACCTCCTATCTTAGCAATAAGGTAGGAGGAAGTCTAATAGCTTTCATGATAATCAAGAATCCTAAAAAACAGCTTCAAAAAAAAGAACATTTAATCAATCCAATAATTTAGAATCCAATCCTCCAACTGATTTATACAGAGGCTTTTAGGTGGGCTAAACATATGTTTGAGCCACAATACCTGTATTTTTTAAATGCAGTCTCATCCTACTGGAGTATAGATGTGGTGGCTTAGTCACCAATACGATATGACCGGGATATCGTATATGCAAGGAAGCTAAAAATCAGGGAGGATTGATGACAATGATTATTAACAACAACATATCGGCATTAAATGCCTATAGAAACACAAACGACGTAAATACTAGAGTAGAAAAAAGCATGGAAAAATTATCATCTGGTCTAAGAATCAATAGAGCTGGAGATGACGCTGCAGGCTTAGCAATTTCTGAAAAAATGAGAGGGCAAATTAAGGGGCTAGATATGGCAACTAAAAATGCTCAAAATGGAATCTCTATGATTCAAACATCAGAAGGAGCATTAAATGAAACTCATGCTATCATTCAAAGAATGAGAGAATTAGCTGTTCAATCAGCCAATGATACTAATACTGATAGTGATAGAGAAAAACTTCAATTAGAGGGAACTCAACTTGTTGAGGAGTTAAACAGAATAGCAGAAACTACTGAGTTTAACACGAGAACTTTAATGGATGGAGAATTTGAGGGTGAAGGAGTTAAGTTCCATATAGGAGCTAACAAAGATCAATCTGTTGAGTTAAAATTTAATGATATGAAAGCTGATGCATTAGGATTAAGCGATTTTGACATTAAAGATGGAGAATCAGCAAATAGTGCTATTGATTTAGTAAATAATGCACTAGAATCTGTTTCATCAGAAAGAGCAAAACTTGGAGCAACTCAAAATAGATTAGAACATACAATTAACAACTTGAGAGTTTCGGGAGAAAACCTACAAGCGGCAGAATCTAGAATTAGAGATGCAGATATGGCTAATGAGATGGTAAAATTTTCTAAAGATCAAATAATATCACAATCTGGTACAGCAATGCTTGCACAAGCAAATACTGCTCCACAAAGTGTGTTACAATTACTTAGATAACCTTTTGGGTTGTCTAAGTAATGCAACCCCCTCCGCGCAAAGATAAGTTTAATAACCTCTATGGCTTTTATTGGTCTATAGAAGCCATAAATGGTTATTAAATACTGCTAGCGTAAATATAGCCAAGAGTCATTCATGGAAGCTTGACTTATAATGCACGGAGGGAGGAAGCTAACAATGATAATAAACAACAACATGACAGCAAAAAATGCGTACAGAAATTTGAATAATAATAATGCTAAAATGTCTGATTCTATTGAAAAGTTATCCTCAGGTGTTAGAGTAAATAAGGCAGGAGACGATGCAGCGGGGCTCGCAATATCTGAGAAGATGAGAGCTCAGGTAAAGGGTCTTGACGCAGCAATGAAGAATGCCCAAAATGGGATTTCACTAATCCAAACAGCTGAAGGAGCACTATTTGAAACACACTCAATCTTACAAAGAATGAGAGAGTTGTCAATTCAAGCAGCAAACGATACAAACACAACAAATGATAGGATGCAAATGCAACTTGAAATGGATGAACTCAGACAAGAATTAGATAGAATAGCTGAAGCAACAGAGTTTAATACTAGAACTTTATTTAACGGTGATTATAGCAAAATGTCAGATGCCCTTAATTTTCATGTAGGTGCCAACAAGGATCAAAACATGAAGGCTAATCTTGAAAGAATGGACGCTGATTATTTGGGAGTTGCAGATAGTGATGAAAATAAATCAATATCTATAAAAACTGCCAGTGACGCCAATAAGGCTATTGAAAAGTTTGATGCAGCAATTGAAATAGTTTCTAAAGAAAGAGCCAAATATGGTGCTATTCAAAATAGAATGGAGCATAGCATTAATAATTTGGGAATAGCTTCAGAAAACATGCAAGCAGCAGAAAGTAGGATTAGAGATACTGATGTTGCTAAAGAGATGATGGAGTTATCAAAAACAAAGATAATAACAGATTCTAGTGTTTCAATGCTAGCGCAAGCTAATACAATACCTCAAGAAGTATTAAAACTAATAGAAAATTAAAAAAACTCAAAAACTTAAGTTAATGGTCTTAAGTTTTTGGGTTTTTTTGTCGTTAATAGATATGGAATAGTATTTTATAAAGAGTATAATTATAATATATGTGCTTATTGAAGATAAGAGATAGATTTTTAAATATAAATTATAAAACATTTGGGTGGTGTATATGAAAACAAATGAAATAAGAAGAGAAAATTTAATGGTAAAGCCAGAATCAATAGAACCAGTGCAGAAAAGAATGGTAGTAGAAAAGCCAGAAATAAAAAAAGATACACTTCATATTTCTGAAAGTAAAAGGGAGTCTAATGTTTTAGATAATAAGATAACAGATATAAGCCCTACACCAAAAGTAGCAAAAACAACATTAAATCAAGAACAACAACTAGATAATTTGCTAAAGAAATTAAACGTAAATACCGATATTATTAATAAGGGGATACGTTTTGAAAAAGATAATTACTACGATAAAATGATTGTTCGTGTTTATAATAGAGAAACTGGAGATATAATAAAACAAATTCCTCCACAAGATATGTTGGAGTTTGCTAAAAAATCAGAAGAGATAACGGGAATTCTTTTTGATAAAACCGTGTGAAAGGAGTAAATCATGGCTGCTATAGAAATGACAGGATTAGCATCTGGAATGGATACTAAAAGTATAGTAAAACAATTAATGGAAATAGAGAGAAGACCTATTTATCTAAAACAAGATCAAATACAAAAAGCTCAAACTGAAAAAAAACAATGGGAAGAAATAGGTAAACAGGTAAAATCATTTAAGACAACAGCAATGGACATGAATACAAATAATCCATTTAGAAAAAAAATTGCAGATATTAGTGATGAAAAAGTTTTAGGAGTAGAGCTAGGACCTACTGCTAGAAAAGGTACTTTTGTTTTGGAAGATGTTAAACTAGCAAAATCAGGAACAGCAACTTCTGATGGGAAAATAGCATTTGATGGTGGAGCAGATTATAATATAACTAGTGGAAAACTTGGGATTAGAGGGGTTAATACCAAGTTTATTGATATGTTCTTGAGCCCAATAGGGAATATGGAATTTGAAAAAGTTGGATTTAAAATTAATGGAAAAGAAGTTAATGTACAATCTACAGATACATTAGGAACTTTTATTAATAAAATTAATTCTTCAGGAGCAGGAGTAAAAGCTACTTTTGATTCAGCAGAAAGAAGATTTAGAATAGAATCTACTACAAGCAAACCTTTAGAAATGGACGCAGAAAATAAAGATTTTCTTAGAGGACTTGAAATTTCAAAATTTGCAGGAAAAAAAGTAGAAAACTTAGTAGAACCTGATTATAAAAAAACAATAGGATCATTAGATAGCCTAGATAATGTAAAAAGAGGTTTCTTTACAATAAATGATTATACTGTAGATGTAAATACAGAGACAGATAGTGTACAAGATGTAGTGGAAAAACTTAATAAAAATGGATCTCCAGTAAAAGCATATTTTGATGGAGTAAGTGGAAAAATGAGTATTGTGGCTGCAACAGCAGGTGATGACTTAATATTTCAAGATGATACTTCTGGATTAATGAAAGAATTAGGATTCATGAAAGAACCAGAACATGGGAATAGAAATAAAGCTACTGTTTATGAAGGACAAAAAGCAAGTTTTACAATGGACGGAATTAAGTATGAAAGAGATTCCAATGAGATTACATTAGATGGAATTAAAATTAATCTAAAAAGTAATACAGCAGAAGGCGAAAAAGTAACTATAAAAGTTGACCATGATATAGATGGAATGGTTGAAAAAATTAAAAAATTCGTTGATGATTACAATGCTACAACAACTTTGCTTAATGCTAAAACAGGTAAAGATGCTCCATTACAAGGAGATACAACTGCAAATAATTTATCAAATAATTTGAGAACTTATATGGCAAGTTCTGTAAATGGAATAGAGTCAAAGTTTAGTCAACTAGCATTAATAGGAATAGGAACTATAGGAAAAGAACCTGAACTTACTGTTAATGAAGAAAAGTTAAGAGCAGCTCTTGCAGAAAATCCAACAGAAATTGAAAAACTATTTGTTCAAATGGGAAATGGAAAAGGAAACGAAAAGATATCAAATGGAGATGGAGCAAGAACAAAGTTTTTTTCAAATAATTATAATGTCACAGATATTAATAATATACAAATAAAAGTCGGAGAAAAAATATATAGAGCAGATGACAGTAAGTATAGAATCATGAAAAAAAGTGATTTATCTGACTTAAAAGTATCAAAAGTCGACCTTATTAAACATGTAATTAATGGAGAGATTAAATCAAAAGCTGATTTGGATGCAGCTTTGGGAAAAGGTGTTCCTCAAAATGTAGCAGTTATTGATGATGTTACTGGTGCAATAGAGTTTGGAAATGCTCCAGATAAAGGAGAATCCATAACAATTGAATCAAATAAAAAATTAAGTAACAGTGCTTATGGATTTAATGAAGGAATAACAAATAAAATTAATAATTACTTACAACCAATGGTAACTTACAATGGAACATTAGATAGACAAGCAAAAGCAATAGATAATAGAATTACACAGATGAATGATTGGATATCAAAAACAGAAGATAGATTAAAAATGAGAGAAGATGCATTGAAATCACAATTTACTTCAATGGAAGGTTCCATTCAAAATAGTAACTCAACAAGTAACTGGTTATCAGGACAAATTGCTCAATTAGGTGGTTAATATGAAAATTTTAATGGATAATGTAGAAAAAATTGTAAAAGTAAGTGAGTATGAGAGTTTTCAGTATTTATTATGGGATATTGAAAAAAGTGTTGAAACTAAAGGTAGAATAATTACTTCTTTGAAAGTAGATGGCTTAAATTTAGATTCTTTAAGTGATTTTTCTTTGGAAGAAATAAGTGTTGTAGAAGTGATGAGTCAGAGTCCTTTAATGCTTTTAAAAGAAACTATTGTTGAATTAAATGATTATATTGATAAGTTTTTTTACGGAATTGAAGATATAGTTTATAGTTTTAGAAATGGTGATAAAGTAAAAGGAATAGACAATTTAGTAGAAGGAATTTATGGATTAGAATGGATTTTTCAGATACTTAAAAACTCTGAAAGACTGCTATATTTAAGAGATTTCAGACTTCTTGATATTTACGAGAAAGCTGATACAGTTATGATTGAACTTACTGAAGCTATAGATAATAAAGACTATCATAGAATATCAGTTTTAATGGAATTTCCGCTGTATAATGTGCTTTCCAATATAAAAGAGTTTATTCCAATTTTATTTGAAAAAACAGAAGTTTTAACTGGGGTAGAAGTATTTATTAATTAATTTTGACATAAACAATTAAAAAGTTTATAATTTAAGAAACTAGTGGCTTTTGCCACTAGTTTTTAGATTAGAATACAAATATTTTTCTTATTAAAGGGTGAAAAAATGAAAAAATTATTAGTTTTAGCACTAGTATTATTAAGTGCATGTAAAAATTTGGAAACAACAATAGACCAAATAGCACCTCCAAGCAAAACAAGTAAAGGAGACGGCTATATATTTTTTGATTATATAGCATATGAACAAAGGTACAATTTTAATGATAAGGATGGAACAAGACTTGTACTTAAAACAAGAAAACAAGATGTTCAAAAAGTTAAAATTGTAATGGATGGAAAAGATTATGAGATGCATTCAATAGGTGAAATGGGTGAATTTGAATATTTTGAGGGTAAAGTAACAAAAATAAAAGAGGGAAAATTTCATTTTGTTATAAGTGATGGTAATTTAGCCTATTATTTGGGAGAAAAAGGTAGC
>JAGNSM010000106.1 GCA_017988045.1 Fusobacteriaceae bacterium | reverse complement strand
CTATATTCTACCATTTTTTGTAGTTTTTCTCAATTATTATATCCCAATTTGACTCCAAAAAAAAAGACGAACCTATTCGCCTTTTACAATTTCTTTTTTTCTATACACATTAAAGTCAAGTCATCTAGTATTGATAAACCGTCTAAAAATACTTTAAGGTCATTAAATACATTTATCAAAGTATCCTCTGCTGTACACTCTGTACACTCTTTAAGTGCTATTTTCAATCTATCTACTCCATAAAATTCTTCATTTTTATTTTGAGATTCATTTATTCCATCTGTATAAAGGAACAATTTATCTCCCTCTTCCAGTTCCAAAACATTAGTTTCAAACTTTAAAACTCCAGGGAAATCTATTTCAGAAAACAATCCTAATACTTGCCCTTGCCCTGTTAACTCAATTATTTCTCCAGTCTTTTTAAGAATCAATGCTGGTTCTTGAGCTGCTTTACAATAACTAATCTTACTAGTGTTTTTGTCTAAAACAAAATAGAACAAGCTTACAAACTTACCTTCAGGGAAGCTCTCTGCAACCTCTTCATTTAATATTTTCAAAAGTTCTGCTGGATCTTCATTACTCTTTGCATAAGTTACTAAATGCACCTTAAACATTGTTGAAAGAAGCGAAGCAGGTATTCCATGCCCAGAAATATCTGCAAAAGCTATTGCATGATTCCCATTTGGAAGCTCTATAAAATCATAAAAATCTCCACCAATATCTTGACTTGGTTTGTATTTTACTGCAAAATCAAATCCTTCAAGTTTTGGGTATTCTTGTGGAAGAATGTTTTTTTGAATTTCAGAAGCCATTTTGAGCTCATCTTCAAGGTCTGAATACAGAGTATATAACTGGTCATTTTTTCTTTTAAGCTCTTTTTCTCTAATTTTTAATTGTTCAAAAAGTTTCTTATTTTCTTTAATTAGTTTATTTTCTTTATCTACTTTTTTTAGTATTTGTATAAGTTCATCTTTCTTAAAAGGTTTATTCAAGAAATCTGAAGCTCCTAATCTTATTGCTTTAACAGCTAGATTCACATCTGTTTCTGTCGTTAACATTACTGTAGGAACATGCCTTTCTTTAGGTTTAAAATTCTCAATAAATTCCAATCCATTCATTTCAGGCATCTCATAATCTACCAAGATTATATCTGTAGGTTCTTTTATTAGTTCAGCTAAAGCTTCTACTGGATTTCCATAACTAATTGTATGGAATCCTTCTTCCTCTAACACAGACGAAATCAAAGTTCTCATAAATCTAGCATCATCTACTATTGCTACTGTAAGTTTTTCAGTAGTTCTTATATCTATTAAGAAATCTTCTATCTTATCATATATTTCAAAATATTTTTCCAAATTTACCATTGCTATAAGTTTTTTTATTCTTACTGAAGGGATAATAAACTTTATCTCTCCATGATGTTCCTCTATTCTTTTCTTTATATAGATAAGAACTCCTAAACCTACTGACTCCATATAGCTTAGTTTTCCTAAATCAAATATATGATTAATTTTACCTTCTTTAATCATATCATCAAAAATTGATTTTAACTTAAAGGCATTTTTTATATTAAGTTCTGAATTAACTTTTGTAATTTCCCAACCATTAACCAATTCTTGTTCAAATAATAAATCTTCTTCTTTTTCAAAAAATCTATTAATTGAATCAAATAATGGTTTAACATTTGTAGGTTTTATATAAACTATGTCTACAACACCTTTTTTAAAAGTTTCTACTATATCTGTATTTAATATCTCTTTTTCAAAAGCAACTATAATTGGTGTATTGTACTTTTCCAATTTGTTTTTTATATTTTCAACATCTTTTATAAATTCAGAATCAACCAATATCAAGTCAAAAGCTAAAGAGCTATTAAGATTGACGTCTTTATATAATTCCACCAAAAAATTCTTCTCTATTAATTCAACAAATATTTTTTGTGTCAATTCATCATTACTTAAACAGACTAAAACTTTTTTCATAAAATCACCTTTACGTTTTGACTTAGAAGACTACGGCCTTATATTTTTAACCATTATTGCTAAAACACCATTGATAAATTCTCCAGATTTTTCTTCACCATATTTTTTAGCAAGTTCTACTGCTTCATTAACTACAATTTCTGTTCCCATTTCAGTATATTTCAGCTCGTAAACAGCAAATCTAAGTAATGCTCTCTCTACATTTCCTACTCTTTCTAGATTCCATGTTTCCATGTTATCTTTTAAGAACAAGTCTATTTCTTCAAGATTAGTAAATACTCCTTCTACCGTATCAAGTATATATTTATGTTGAGATTCATTTAACTCTTTAGTTTCATCTCTTTTTACATAATGTTCTCTATCAAATCCTACACTTTTATTCATATCTTTTTCAAAAAGATATTTAAATACTAACTCTCTCGCTGATCTTCTTCCCATTTTTAGCCTCTCTATTCATCATTCATTCTATTTGCAATAATTTTCTTTACTTTTTCTCGTATATCCTCGTAATTATATCCTACATATAAGAATAATGCAAGGATAATTAAGGCTCCAAAGCCATGATATATATATGTGAATCCTAAAATTAAAGCAAAAAAAGTTCCCACTATTTTTTTCCTTCTCTTAATCAAATATTCGATTAATTCTTTAATATCCAACCTCATTGCTGTCACCTCTAAATTTTGAACTTACTTTTTTCTCTTGTACGAAAATGAATTTATTGGCTCTAATGTCAATTTTTTCCACTTCAATATTAAGTTTTTTTATAAGTTCATCCTTTACTTCCACTTGTATACTATTTAATTTTTCAGACAAATTAGGGATAGCTTCAATGTCTATTTTCACGCTAACATTTAGCCCTTTTTTCCCTTTAAAACTTGTTGCTTTTACATTTTTTACTTCTTTATTTTGATCTACCACTTCTTTTATAAGTGCATTTAATGAATTTTCTGAAATTGAAACTACTCCTGTTTCTGTCTTGAATTCATATCCTCTATCCTCTTTAACAAAAAGTGAAATAGTTTTTTCTATGAATAACAATATATAAAAAAATGAAATTCCAAACAAAGAAAAGTTAAATACTCTTGATTTTATAAGCGCTAACATATCAATCCCAATATTTTGTTGAAATAAAGCTAACCCTATTCCTCCTATTGATAATAATCCTATTCCTATCCATCCTATAAAAAATATGAATTTACCAAACATTTTTCACCCTCCTAAACTCTCTCTCCTAAAACTTTACTCGCTTTTTTTCTAAAAATCAATTTTATGATAAACTTTTATTATATGCTAAGTAAAAGAGGCTTATTTATGAAGCCTCTTTCATTATTATAAAATTTCTAAATCTTCTCTTGCATCTGTTTTTTCTCTAATATTTACATCTTGAATATAAACATTAACTTCCAAAACTTTTAATCCAGTCATTTCTGTGATAGCTTTTATTATATTTTGTTGAACTTCTACAGCTACATTTGGAAAAGACACTCCATAATCTACTACTATATATACATCAACAGAACATTCTCTATCTCCTACTTCAACTTTAACACCTTTTCCAAGGTTTCTTTTTCCTAGAAGTTTAGTAACTTCATCTACTACTCCACCACTCATTTTATGCACTCCTGCAATTTCTAAAGCGGCTTTTGCTGCAACTTTCGCTACTACCTCATCTGCTATTCTAATGTTTCCTACTTCAGCCATATTTTGTCCTCCTTATAGAGTTTATTTTTTATCCATATGTCTTTCTATGAAACTAGTGTATACTTCACCTTTTCTAAACACTTCATTTTCAATAACTTTTAGATGGAATGGAATTGTTGTTTCTACTCCTTCTATTATATACTCTTTAAGAGCTCTTTTTCCTCTTTCAATAGCTTCTTCTCTATTTTTTCCATGAACAATTAATTTAGCAATCATTGAATCATAATAAGGCGGAATTTCATAACCTTGATATGAATGAGAATCTACTCTTACTCCATATCCACCTGATGGGATATATTTTTCTAATGTTCCTGCTGATGGTAAAAAGTTATTTTCCGAATCCTCAGCATTTATTCTAAACTCAAAGGCATGACCGTTAATTGTTATATCTTCTTGTTTAATACTTAATGGTAATCCTGCTGCTGCAAGTATTTGTTCTTTAATTATATCTACTCCAGTAACAGTTTCTGTAACTGTATGTTCAACTTGAACTCTTGTATTCATCTCCATAAAGAAGAAATTATTTGATTTATCTACTAAAAACTCTAATGTTCCTGCTGAATCATAACCGATAGCTTTTGCTAGAGTTACTGCAGCTTGTCCCATTTTTTCTCTTACATCTGGTGTTATACAAACAGATGGTGATTCTTCTATTAGTTTTTGATGTCTTCTTTGGATTGAACAATCTCTTTCTCCAAGATGAACAACATTCCCAAATTTATCTCCAACAATTTGAACCTCTATATGTCTTGGATCTTCTACATATTTTTCAACATAACAATCTGGATTTCCAAATGCAGCTTTTGCTTCATTTTGAGCAGCAACTAAATTTGCTCTCAATTCTTCTTCATTTCTAGCTATTCTCATCCCTTTACCACCACCACCAGCAGTAGCTTTTATCATTACTGGATAAGTAATAACATCTTTTACAAATATTGCACAAGCTTCAATGTCTGTTACTATTCCATCAGTACCTCTAGTTATAGGTACATTATTTGCTATAGCTGTAGCTCTTGCTGTAGCCTTATCTCCCATACTTACTATTGCTTCTGGTTTTGGTCCAATAAAAGTTATATTGTGCTCTGCACATATTTTAGCAAATTCTGAGTTTTCTGCTAAGAATCCGTATCCTGGATGAATTGCATCTGCTCCAGTTACTTCTGCTGCTGCTATAATATTTGATATTTTCAAGTATGAATCTACACTAAAAGCAGGTCCTACGCATATTGCTTCATCTGCTATTTTTACATGTAAACTCTCTTTATCTGCTTCAGAATATACAGCTACAGTTTTTATTCCCATTTCTTTTGCTGTTCTGATTATTCTTACTGCTATTTCTCCTCTATTTGCAATTAATATTTTTTTAAACACGATTACCTCCAAAATTCCCTAGTTTTTTTCAATTTTTACAAGCACTTTTCCATAATCTGCTACTCCGCCATTTTTAACAAATATTTCTGTTATAGTTCCTGTAGCATTTGCAATTACTTCATTTTTTATACCCATAGTATCTACGTATCCTAGTTTAGCTCCTTCTTCAACTGCTTGTCCCACTTGAAATAAAGCTTCTCCGTCTTTATTTTTATAGAAATATTTTCCGATTTTTTTAGATTTTACTTCTACATATTCTTTTACTTCTACCACTTCTTCTGCAACAGCTACTGGCGCTGGGTGATGTGCTATAGCTACTCCGTTACCTTTTTTAAGATATATTTTTACTTTATCTTCTTCCATCTCTAATTCTCTAACATCTGTTTCTTTCAATAATTTCATGATATTTTGTACAAACTTTAGTTCCACAAAAAACCTCCTAAATTTAATTCGTTAAAACACAATGAAATTTTTGCTAATTTTAAGCAAAACTTTCCCATATATATTATAACATACGTCATTTCATTTTTCTAGTATTTTAATATTTACTTCTTGATTTTTACAGTCCCTTCGCCCAAAAGTCTCGTTACTTCTTGGATAAATTCCTTACTTGGATTTACCCTAAGCTTTTCTGAAAGTTCTATAAGCTCTCGTTTCTCTTCTTCTCTAAAAGCCATAAAAATTCTATGTTTCCCAGAATGTTCCTTAATTATTTCTTTAAGTTCCCCTAGTTTCACTTTATCTTTACTTTCTACTAGAATATATACTTTATACATTGGCAAAGTATTAATGTCGGATATATCTATTATAGAATTCATGTTAAGTTTTAAGGTTTCTTCCCCTCCAAAACTGTCTAACCTCAAAATTCCCTCTACAAATACAGCTTCATTTTCCAAAATATAATGCCCAAATTCTTGATACTGTCTAGGAAAAACCGTCACTGAAATTTTGTGAGTATAATCTTCTAAGTCAAATACGAGCATTAAATCCTTGTTCTTGGTAATTATTTTTTTTATATTAACAATAGTTCCAAATATTCCTACACGGGCTTCTTTGTCTATATCCAAATCTTTGATTTTTATATTATCATAACTTTCGATAAACTCTTTATATTTATCAAGGGGATGTCCAGATATATAAAGCCCTATAAACTCTTTCTCTCCTCTTAGTAACTCTAATAAATCAAACTCTGTAACATTTGGCATACTCAATTTTTCTATAGACGATTTTGCCCCACCAAAAAGATTCATCTGTTGTATCTCATCATCTTTGATTTTCTTAGTGGCAACTTCCAATATTTTGCTTATAATCTGATATTTTTGCTTTCTATTTCCTTCAATACTATCGGTACTTCCCGATAAAACAAGTGCTTCAAGAACTTTTTTATTAATCCCGTGCGGTTTCATTCTATATACAAAATCTTCATAATTTAAGAAAACACCTTTTTGTTTTTCTTCAATTATTTTTTGTATTATTCCTTCTCCCACATTTTTTATAGCTGTCATTCCAAAGATTATTTTATCATTAATTACTCTGAATTTTACTGATGGAAAGTTAATATCTGGAGCCATTACTTTTACTCCGTGACGTTTGGCATCTTCAATATAAATCCCTAATTTTTCAATATTTCCCATTTCAGAAGTCATAAGCGCAGCATAGTAATGACTAGGATAATTCGCCTTGAAATAAGCTGTCCAATAAGCAACAAGGGCATAAGCTGCCGAATGGGACTTATTAAATCCATAACCTGCAAATTTATCTATAAGGTCAAACATCTCATTTGCCTTGTCTTCATCATAACCATTTTTTATGGCTCTTTTGACAAACATAGCTCTGTTTTCTTCCATTATTTGAAAATTCTTTTTACCCATAGCACGACGAAGTAAATCAGCTTCACCCATTGAATAGTTCGCCATGATATTTGCTATTTTCATAACTTGTTCTTGGTAAAGTATTACTCCATAAGTTTCGTTCA
>JAGNSM010000105.1:5479-7132 GCA_017988045.1 Fusobacteriaceae bacterium | reverse complement strand
ATTTTTGAAGAGATAGACTCAACAAATGAGTATCTTAAAAGACAAAAAGATAATAAAAACTATGATATAGTTATGGCGCATAAACAAACTAAAGGAAAAGGTACTAGAGGAAGAGTATGGCTATCTACAGAAGGAATATTGATGTTTAGTATAGTAATAAAAGAGGACAAAAATATAAGTATGGAGGAATATACTAAGTTACCACTTGTTGTAGGAATGGCTCTACTATCAGCACTTGAAGAAATAGAAAAATTACCATTTATGTTTAAATGGACAAATGATATTTATCTTTATGATAAGAAGTTATCGGGAATTTTGACTGAAAAAATAGGAGAAGATTTCATAGTAGGAGTAGGGATTAATCTAAATATATTAGAATTTGGAGATTTGAATGCTATTTCATTAAAGGCAGTAAGTGGAAAAGATTATGATAAATTAGAGTGTCTGAAATCTATTGTTAATAAAATTAAGGAATATATTTATAAGTTTTATAGAGGTGAATGGAATCTTATTTTAGGAGAGATAAACGAGAAAAATTACCTGAAAAATAAAGAAATAAAATTTATTGGTGTAGATAGAATATATGATGGAGTAGTAAAAGGTATAAATAATGACGGTGAATTAATTCTTGAAGAAAAAGGAAAAAATTATAATTTGAGAATAGGAGAAGTAAGCACTAAGTAAATTTACACCAAATTTACATTAAATTTATTTTTATTTAACACAAGACAAGTATAATCTCTTTGTTATTAACATTAGGAGGAGAAATGGAATTGAAAAATATTGTTAAATATACATTGGTTATACTAT
The DNA here is from genome assembly GCA_017988045.1 of Fusobacteriaceae bacterium. GTDB lineage: Bacteria > Fusobacteriota > Fusobacteriia > Fusobacteriales > Fusobacteriaceae > JAFGUR01. Next base: position 6,322 of record JAGNSM010000105.1, on the reverse strand, counting down.
TTGTTTACGCTTTATTTACTGGAAATTTTCTATCTTTTTTTAGGAAAAGTACAGAAAATAAAATTGTACAACTAAAAGGTTCTGATACGATTTTGAGTTTATCTCAAACGGTAGCAGAGGAATATATGAGACAACATCCTCAAGCAAGAATATCCGTAACAGGTGGAGGAAGTGGGACTGGTATTGCTTCTAAGATAAATAAAACAGTGGATATTGCAATGGCTTCTAGAGAAATGAAAGACTCAGAGTATGAAAAAGCTGAAAAAAATGGAACTATAATAAAAGAAGTTACTATAGCATATGATGCAATAACTATTGTTGTAAATAAAAAAAATAAAATTAATAATTTAACAATGGAACAGCTTAGAGACATATATATTGGCAAAATAAAGAACTGGAAAGAACTTGGAGGAGAGGATAAAGAAATAGTAGTTATTTCGAGAGACTCAAGTTCAGGAACTCATATGTATTTTAAAGAGCATGTGTTAAGAAAAGGTAAATCTAAAGGAAAAGAGGAATTTGGGAATAAAACATTATTCTTACCTTCCAATGAGTCTATAAAGCAACAAATAACAACTGGAGAAGGAACTATATCATATTTAGGATTAGGATATTTGGATGAAACAGTAAAGCCTCTTAAAATAGATGGAATAACTGCTAATGTTGAAAATGTAAAAAATAAAACATATCCTATATCTAGAGGTGTTTATTGGTATACAGATGAAAAAATTGAAGGTATAACTAAAAAACTAGTTGATTTTATGATGTCAAAAGAAGGTCAAAAAATTGTAGAAACTGAAGGGTTTGTCCCTGTAAATTAGAAGTAAAAAATCATCCATAAAA
>JAGNSM010000105.1:0-5379 GCA_017988045.1 Fusobacteriaceae bacterium | reverse complement strand
AAGTTACATACAAAACTTTTATATTACAAGATTTTTTGATTACAGAGTAATTTAAAGGATTTTTAATGACTCAGTAGTAAAAAACTGTATAAAAAAAGTATTTTTAAACAAAGTTTTTACTCTGCTTTTACATTGCATTTATTCTGTGTTTACATAGGTCGTATAAAATTGTAAATGAAAATAGGGAAATAGGAGGAACTATGGATATTAGAAAAATTATAGATAAGACAATGAAGGGAACTGTAGTTGGAATAGCGGGATTTAATATTATAATTGTATTTTTAATCTTTTTATTCATTTTAACAAACAGTTTGAAATTTTTTCACGATGTACCATTGAAAGATTTTTTCTTTGGAAGAGAATGGATATCTCTGTCAGAAATATTTGGATTAATGCCTCTTTTTACAGGAAGTTTGTGGGTAACAATGGTAGCACTTGTAATAGCAGTGCCACTAAGTGTTATAACAGCAGTATATATTTCTGAGTATGCTTCTCCTAAAAAAAGAGAAGGATTAAAAATTCTTATAGAAACAATGTCAGCATTACCTTCAGTTGCTTTAGGATATATAGGGTTGTATGTTTTTTCAGAACCAATTAAGAATTTTTTTCATTTGGATACAGGATTAACAGCACTAACAGGTGGGATAATGTTAGCATTTATGGCTATACCAACAATAGTAAGTATGGCAGATGATGCAATAAGAGCTCTAGATAAATCATATAAAGAAGCTTCATTAGCTTTAGGAGCTAATAAACTTGAAACAATAGTAAAAGTAATATTACCAGGAGCTTTTCCGGGAATATTTGCAGGAATAATGCTAGGATTCGGTAGAATTATAGGTGAAACAATGACAGTTCTTATGGTAACAGGAAATTCTCCAAATCTAAGTGCAACGTTATTGTCCCCAGTAAGAACAATGACAGCAACTATTGCTGCAGAGATGGGAGAAGTTGTACAAGGAAGTAGTCATTATTATTCATTATTTGCAATTGGTCTAGTATTGTTTGTAATAAGTTTTATTACCAACACTTTAGGAGATTACTTTATACATAAATCGAGAAAAGGAAGATAAAGGGGAAATTTATGAAAATATTAAAAGGGAACGGTGAAAAGTTTTTTACTTTTTTAATAAGATTAATAGGTATGGCAACAATTTTACCAGTAATCTTTATAATAGGATATATAGTAGTTAAAGGATTACCTGTTATATCAAAAGACTTCTTAACTCTTATGCCAGAAGATGGAATGAGAGGCGGAGGAATTCTCCCAAGTATAGTGGGAACATTACTTTTAACTTTATTTACAATAATATTTGCAGTACCTTTTGGAGTTTTTACAGGAGTTTACCTAGTAGAATACTCTAAAGATAACTGGGTAAGAAGAGTAGTTAATCTTACTATAGTTAACTTGGCAGGAATACCAAGTATAGTTTATGGATTGTTCGGATTAGCATTATTTGTAATAGGGTTGGGATTTGGGTCATCAGTAATTTCTGGAAGTTTGACTTTGGCAATAATGTGTCTACCAGTAATAATAACTTCTACCAGAGAAGCTCTTTTAGGAATACCAAGTGATTTGAGAGAAGCGTCACTGGCACTGGGAGCAACAAAATGGGAAACAACATATAGAGTTGTTTTACCAGCAGCACTTCCGGGAATATTAACAGGAATAATATTAAGTATATCAAGAGCAGCAGGGGAAACAGCACCAATACTGTTTACAGTAGCAGCTTATTATTTACCATTCTTACCTGAAACAATTTGGGATCAAGTAATGGCTTTACCATATCATCTTTATGTAATCTCTACACAAGTAGCAAAAATGCCAAAAGAGATTATGGATGGAACACTATTTGTGCTAGTATTTATAACAGTTGGATTTAACTTGTTTGGGGCTTGGGTTAGAATGAAATTTAGGAATAAAATGTAGGAGGAAAACATGAACGAAAAAATAGATGTAAGATTAGAAGTTAAAAACTTTAACTTTTTTTATGGGAAATTTCAAGCATTAAAAGATATAAATATGATGGTAGAAAAAAATAAAACAACAGCACTTATAGGACCAAGTGGATGTGGAAAATCAACTTTTTTAAGGTCAATAAATAGAATGAATGACCTTATAGATACTTCAATATATGAAGGAACTATTGCTCTTGATGGTAAAGACATATTTGATAGAAAATTTGATATTGTAGACCTTAGAAAAAAAATCGGAATGGTATTTCAAAGACCAAATCCATTTCCCAAAACAATCTATGAGAACATAATTTATGGACCAAAATTACATGGAGAAACAAATAAAGATAAATTAATGGAAATAGTAGAAACTTCTCTTAAACAAGTTGCTCTATGGGATGAAGTTAAAGACAAACTTCATAAATCAGCATTAGGATTATCTGGAGGTCAACAACAAAGACTTTGTATAGCAAGAGCTATAGCAGTTAAACCAGAAATACTTCTTATGGATGAACCAACATCTGCACTTGATCCAATATCAACAGCAAAGATTGAGGAACTTATTAGACAACTTGAAAAGCAATATACTATAATTATAGTTACTCACAATATGCAACAAGCAGCTAGAATATCTGAATATACAGGATTCTTTTATCAAGGAGTTTTAGAAGAGTTTGATAAAACAGATAAAATATTTACTAATCCAAGTAACAAAAAAACAGAAGATTATATCACTGGAAAATTTGGATAAGATAAAATTTAGTTGAAAAAATTTATTAATTGTTTTAAAGAATTTTAAACTATGGTATAAATATATTGTGTTAACTCTAAAATGTGGGAGGAAAAAGATGAATAATTTACAAGAAAGTCTTCAGATAATAGATAAAGAGCTTTTAGAAATGTTATATAAAGTAGATAGAGCATTAGTGCTTGTACAAGAAATGATTTCAAAACCTGAATTTGATAAGAAAGTTTATGGTGAAACAAAACTACTGGAGGAAGAAACAGATGATATTCAAGTTTCTTTAGATGAAAAAGTAATTACAGCAATAGCTAGATTTCAACCAGCAGCAGGAGATTTGAGATATCTTACAAGAATATCAGCAATGACAACAGATTTGGAAAGAATTACAGATATACTAGTAGGGATAATGAAAGCAATAAGAACATATTATGAAACAGGAAATGATTCTAATAAAAATATTACTTTTTTACCTCAAATAACTGAAAAAGTAACTTATATATTTAGACTTTTTAAAAATGCTTTTATTGAGAAAAAAATGGATAATATTTACTTGTTATTTGGACTAGATGACGAAGTAGATAAACTAAGAAGTGAATGTATAAAAACAGCTATGGCCAAAATGATAGAAGATAAAGATATGATTGAAGTAGGAGTAACGAATATAATAATTGCTCAGAAATATGAAAGAATAGCTGATATTATTGGAAATTTGGCAGAAAGCTTAATATTTATATTAAAAGGTGAAGATATTAGACATAAAAACTAAAAAGGGGTTTTATCTATGAAAATATTAGTAGTAGAAGACGATGCAGAAATAAGAACTCTTATTGCATATTTTCTGAAAAAAGAAAAATATGAAGTAGAAATTTGTGATAATGGGTTAGATGCCCTAAAGCTTGTTACGAAGTTTAAACCAGAATTAATAGTTCTAGACCTAATGTTGCCTAATCTAGATGGGATAAGCTTTACAGATATGGTAAGAACTATGCCCGAAAAATATGGAAATCCATTTATACTAATGCTGACTGCAAAAACAGAGGTAGAAGATGTATTAAAAGGACTAAATATAGGTGCAGATGACTACATGAAAAAACCTTTTGATCCAAGAGAACTATTACTTAGAATTAAAAAACTTCTTGAGAGAAATGATAAAAAAGAAGAAAATTTACTTATATATAGAGATGTTGAGATTGATAAAGGAAAATATGTAGTAAAAGAGTTTAATGAAGAAGTAGAACTTAGTAAAAAAGAGTTTGATTTATTAGTTTATCTTATAGAAAATAGGGGAATAGTGCTTTCAAGAGATAAGATATTAAATAGAGTTTGGCAAAGTAACTATTATTCAGGAGATAGATCTGTAGATGTATATATAGGAAAAGTCAGAGAGAAGATAAAAAGCATAAATCCTTATATTAAAACAATTAAAGGAGTTGGTTACAGATTAGAAGAAGAGAGTATATAATATGGATATTAATTCTTTTGATACAAGTAACATTTGTAGTTAATGACAAGAAAAAAGATAGGGATGATACCTTAGAAATAATAAAAGAACAGTTAAAGTCAAATTCTTTAGTAATAAAGAATTTTTTGACTTTAGATGGAATAAATAAGGTAGAAGAAGTGTACAAGTTATCAACCTTAAATAGAATAACTCTCATAAACCTTGATGGGAAAGTACTGTTTGATTCAGCTTCTAATACTAAGGAATCTCATAGATATAGAAGTGAAGTGGTAGAAGCTATAGAAAAAGATGAGGGGTTTCAAATAAGATACAGTGAAACATTAAAGAAAAAAATGATTTATTACTCAACTGTTCACAATGATTTGGTTGTAAGGGTAGCACAAAGCTATGCAGAAGTTGATGAAAAATTATTTAGTAGCATACTAAATAATGTTATTTACTATATAATACTAAATGTATTCTTATTTTTAGCTTACAAAATAATCTTAAAAAAATACTATTTTGAAAAATTGACTACAATGAAAACAGTAATTCAAAGTGGAAAAGAAGCAAAAGAACTTTATCTTGAAGAAGATAAAGACTTAGTTACTTTTTGGCATGTAATAAAAGACTGGCAAAATAAAAATTTAGAGAATATAGAAACATTGAAAGAAGAAAAAGAGAAACTGCATAAAATTTTGGAGTCAGTTGATTTGTGTATTTTGTTTATAAGTGCACAGAGTGAGATTGTTTCAAATAATCAAGAAGCCAAATATAATTTTTTTAATGGAATAGATTCTAGTCTTTATTATGAAAAACTTAGATATACTGAAGTAATTGAGTTTATAGATAAAACAATTACTCATAAAACAGAGTTTACAGATGAAATATTTATTCATGATAATGGAAAATATTATATTGCAAAAGGGAAGTATCTTCCAGAATATGCTAAATTTATTTTTACATTTAGAGATATAACTCATGTGAAAGAGAAAAGCAGACTGGAGAAAAAATTTATAACAAATATTTCTCATGAATTAAAAACACCTCTTACCAATATAAAAGGTTATCTTTATGCAATAGAAGATGAAGAAGATAAAGAGATGCAAAAAAACTTTATAGGAATAGTTAATAGAAATATAGATAAACTAGAGGCTATTATTGGAGATTTCCTTAATTTTCAAAGACTGGAAGCCAATAAAATAGTAAGTGCTTATCCTACAGATATAAAAGCTTT
>JAGNSM010000104.1 GCA_017988045.1 Fusobacteriaceae bacterium | reverse complement strand
GAGAACATTACTGCTTTTTTGATAGTGAATGCCAATATCAATATACTTTTGTCTTCTACAAATAGCGGAATATTCTGGTGCTGTCCAATCTAAACCACAAAGCTTAATCAGACTTTGCACAAAGCCAGTGACCAGACGTAAAGATAGACGGAATAGAGATTTGATCATTAAAAAGCATTGAATCGCTGTATCGAAATAAGTTTGATTTCGTCCGTGCCTGCCTTGTGGTTCTGCATGCCATTGGGTTTTGGGATCAAAACAAATGGCAATATTCCCACGATTAATGAGAGCTCGGTTATATGCGGGCCAATTGGTTGTGCGGTAGATTTTATGTGTAGGCTTCTTCATTTGAAAATTATATCGCTGAAAAAGCCTTTACAGATAGGTTTGTGCAACAAAGTCCTATTCAACTAATGATCATGAATGAATTCGCCCATCTATGAGTAATGTATTCTTTATTCTAATTATGAACAAATACTCTGAAAATTAAAAAATAAAGATCCATCAAATAATGCTATCAGTTTTTTTCTCAACAAGGCATAGTAACTTAAAGATTAGACCTCTTGAGAAAATATGCTTTTACCTAATTTTTGAATCAGCTAAAACCTTATAAAATATAACTTGCGGCTGTTTAAATTTTGACTAACGCAAGAGATCTATTGTATAAAAGATTTTTAAAGAATATCTTTTATACAGAATCTTCGGTTACAGAAACGTATTCCTCCAAACGGTACATTTCATCATCAATAATAGCAACTTTTGTAAATTCTCCCCAAAAGTCTACAGTAGATGCATCATATGATGCGACCTCCCATCTCGAACCATCATCAAGGACAACCACTCTTCCATCATATTTAATCTCATGGATGTCACCTACTTTATGTTGACCCAAGCCATACATTCGTAGCCCCCACCGTAATATTTCCTGTTGCTCAGATTCTGAAAGCTTATTAATACCAGATGCTACAACTTCATCTGACGTCATCATTTTATACATATCAAAATTCATATTTACTCCTATATCAGATTATAAATCTGACTTTTTAACACGTGCCTAGTAAACTAAGACTTAACAATATCTCTAACAGTGATATTTACATCACCACTTGGCAAGGATAATACTGAGCTTTCCCCTATTGTAAGCCCAAGTAATACTTGTCCCAATGGGCTATTACTGTGGGTAATACCTTCCTGATAATTGTTAAAGTTATTAGAAATTTTCACACTAACAATTTTCTCAGAATTTCTACTATCCACATATTTTACTAAATCATTTACCTCCACAAAATCATTGAAATCCTCAGCTATATTTTCGAATGCTAATGCATATTGATTTTCTTTAACTGATGCTTTCGATAATTTAATATTTAGCTCAGCTCTATTATTCTCAATCAATGGTTTTAGATTACTCAATTTTTCTAGCAAAATTTGCATTTGCTCTTGAGAGTTTTTGAACCAATCTGTTGACCAAATACGGTGTATCCTCCACCCTAAACTTTCTAAAATTTGTTGACGTAATCGATCACGATCACGACTAGATTTTGCTGAATGATACGTTGCACCATCACACTCAACTGCTAATAAATATTCTCCGGGATTATTTGGATTTTTAACAGCCAGATCTAAGAAGTAGCCTGCAACACCTAATTGCGGTTCACATTCATATCCATGTTTTGCTAATGCCTTCATTACAGCTATTTCAAAATCACTATCCGGAGCCTTACCTGTCTGTTTTTCTTCATGTAAGAAACCTGTCTCACAATATCTCAAAAATTCTTTTAGGGCCGATACCCCTTTACTACTAGTATCAGATGTCAGGATATCTGTAGAATTCATTGATGAGATAATATGCATTCTCTTCTTCGAACGAGTAAAGAGCACGTTTAAACGTCTCCATCCAGAGCTCTGATTAATAGGACCAAATCGTTGAAATACTTTTCCAGCAATCTGACTTGGCCCATAAGTCATCGAAATAACAATAACATCCCTTTCATCACCCTGAACATTTTCAAGATTTTTGATAAATATAGGCTCAAAAGATTTCATTTTTTTATCATATAAACTCTGTAATAAAGAGTTTTCAGATAATTTAAGCTCTAGCTGGTTTTCAATTTCATCTCGTTGCTGGCTATTCATTGCAACAATACCTATCGACTCTTCTGTGTTTTGAAGAATTAGTTCACATACTTCATTAACAACAGCTTGAACTTCCTCATAGTTACGTCCTGAATTGAATGTACCTGAGACTTTTTTGAATCGAATGCCTAATTCAGGCGAACTTTGTATTGCTGAAGGAAATAAAATAAGGTCAGAGTCATAAAAATGCTTATTCGAAAATGCAATTAAAGATTGATGTCGCGAACGATAATGCCAACGTAAGCGTCTCTGTTTAAACATTGAAACTGAATCTAAAATACTTTCTGCATCTTCAACTCCTACTAAATCTTCTTCGTCGGTATTATCCAAGTTTATAGAAGTACTAAAGAAACTTGTTGGAGGTAATTGTTTCGGATCTCCTACAATAATCGCACTTTTACCACGAGCCAAAGCACCAATAGCATCCTCTGGTAGAATTTGAGATGCTTCATCCATAATAACTAAATCAAAATCAAAAAGACCAGGCTTCAAGTATTGAGCTACAGACATAGGACTCATCATGAAACATGGTTTCAATGCCTGGATCGCATTGGGTGCCCGCTCAAGCAAAGACCTAATAGGTATATGTCTCATTTTTTTTAAAGATTCTTTAGCTATGAGAGAATATTCAGTTAAATCTGATACGCGACCATAAGCAATTCCTTGGGGTACATCAACTGTTGCTGCATTGCTAGCAATCTGTTTTCTCTGCAAAGCTATTAATTCATTATCATAATTCTTAAAATCATCAACCATTGTTGATAATTCCATCCCATTAAATTTCTGAATCAACGTATCAGTATTGATAATATGCTTTGCTAAAGAACAATATATAGAAAGCTGTACGGTATCGACTAATGAATAGCTCTCTAGTGTACCATTTTCCAACTTTCCAATAATATTTTTCAATCCTAAAGCTTCAGCTTTAGATTTAACTGATTGATAATTACTCCAAGTAAATATCCAATCTTGATTATCCAAGGCTAGATCATTCCTTTTGATCAAATTATCAAAAGAAGTTTTATGTAGTTCGATCCATGATTCATCTACATCTGAATGATCTTTAAACTTTATTTTTAATTTAGCCTCATTATTAAAATGAAATGCAATTTTACTATTAACTTCTTTGAAGTTCTTATAACTTTCCGAATTTAAAATCTCTAACAATTTATGTTTAATAACATCATCACAATCAGAAATTACTTTCAATAAATTCAAAGCCTTATTTGCTCTACCCACCTCATAATGATTAGCCTTACCTTTAAATTCTTTCAACTCCCATTCATTGCATATTTCTGGGTGACTGCTCTTTATTTCTTCAAATCTAATTAAATTATGAAGATTTTCATTAAACAAATTTAATTTATTTTCAATAGTTAAAAGTGAATTATTCTTATTAATAATTAAGGCCTGAAGATTATCCTTTAACTCTTTAAGATCGGACAATGTAGATGAAATATCACTTTTCTCATTAACAATCTCATGAATATTTTTTAAACCTTTAATTTTATTGTTATATAAAGTAGAAAATTCCTCCAATAGATTTAATGAGATTTTAATTTTTGGTGCAATTTTGCGATCATATTCTTCAATGATAGATTGAATCAAATTGCTTTCTAGTCTTAAGATAGCAGAACCAATCTTTACTCTCTCATCAAAACCAACACCATAATCATGACGAATACCTTTATACCATTCACGTAAAGTTTTTATATCATCTAAAGGTGTATGAACACCATCATAGATATGACCTAAAATTTTATATTTTTGATTTAAACTATCAGCTATATCGATGTTTTGTCTAAAATCAATTAATTTAGAAAAGTTATTCTGTATCTCACCAAATGGAGTATTTTCATTTTTACTCATACCTGTGATGAATTTTCTTGCTTTCCACCATCGTCTAGTAAAATACTTAAAGAATCCACCTATACATACATTTTTATAATTTACTTCCAAATCATTTAGGTCTGGTAAATTATCTATATTATAAATTTCCTTACAATCTAGATAATTTTTTTGTAGTTGAATAAATACAGGCTCAAATTCCAATATAAATTGATCAATATTAGATTCATCAAAAATTTCATTTCTTATTTTTAGCAATTCAAATGGCAAAGATTTCAAATGAGTTACTAATAACTCCATATCCTTGAATTTTTCCTCAGAATATCCAAAAACACTCTTAAGTTCATAAGGTATATTATTTTTAACTAATTCAATATCAGGACTTAAATCAATTAATGATTTTCTAATATTTTCCAAACGATCTATTGCTTCTACTAATTGATTGAAAGAGATAATTTTATCTAATTTATTACTCTTATTAATCAAATCTTGAATATCATTAATCTGTTGAATATCCAAATTTTCTAGGAATTTCTCATCAAATGTAGAGGAAATTTCAATATAGTTTTTATTTATTATAGAATATAAGTTAATATATTCCTCTAAAATATCTTTTTTCGAAATTAATTGGTGTATTAATTCATAAGATATTTCTTCATCAAATTCTGGCAATTTATTCGCATTTACAACAATTTTTTCAACATAATCTAAATTAAAATCATCAATAGAAAAGACCTCCGTAATTAAGGACTTTATTGATTTTAATTCTGTATTCCATTGCTTAAGTGAATTAATAATCTCAACCTTATCTGAATCGATTAGATTTATTTTATTAACTCCAAACCAGTAATGTTTAAAAATATTTTTATCTATACTCTGATCACGAGTTTGTATAAATGCATTTTCTAATAATCTCCCACAGTCGATATAACTATAAATTTCATCTTGACTTAATGCACTTATATTTAAATTATCAATTAATACCTCTTCAGGATTTATGTCTAAAAATATTTTCAATTTAGCTGATTTAGCTAGAATTTCATGCGCTGTAAGTTTGGTTGCACCCCATTCCTTATTAATACTCTTAACATATTTATTTAAATTACTCTTACATAAATCTAATTTGTTTTTTGTTACTTGCAATTGATTTGGCTTTGTATACTGCCCAATTTTTTTATATTGGTCACTTAAGTCGTTTAATATTTTTAATTTATTCGATTTATGGCTATGTAATTCTAAACAAAATCCACCTAGATCTGCTTTATCTAATCTATCTTTTACTACATTTAAGGCAGCCATTTTTTCAGCAACAAAGAGTACTTTTTTTCCATTATTAATAGCGGCAGCAATTAAGTTAGTAATAGTTTGGGACTTACCTGAACCAGGAGGACCCTCAATAACTAAGTTTTCACCTTTTACAGCGTCAATAAGTGCACTATGTTGTGAACTATCAGCATCATAAATTATTGGAAATTTTTCATTAATATCAGCAATTTCATCAATTTCATACTCTATATCGAAACTATGATTCTCTTTTTCTTTTGCAACTTTGCTGAATAATTGTTGAATGACTGGATGTTGTTCAATGGAATGACTTTCTGGCCAAATGCTAGGATCTAAGTCTTGATACATCGCTTGCTTTGTAAAGTTCAACAAACACATGCACGCTTTACGTTGAATTTTCCAACCTTTTTCATGAGCTAAAATATTTTGTTCGATTAAGTTAAAATATTCTTCCGGTGCTATATCTTCATCTAATAATGGCAATTCCAATCCGAATTCATTCTTTAATTTCTCATGCAATGTAACATTACTGAGAAGCCCATCATCTAGCAGAGAAATCTCAAAACTATCATAACCTCCATTCTTAGTTTTTGATTTTTTCTCTATTTTGACTGGCAAAGTAAATAATGGAGCCAACCTTCTCATTGACGAATCTTTGCTTTCCGCCCACTCTAAAAAGCCAATCGCTATATATAGAACATTAGATCCAGTTTCGCTAAGTGAAGATTCAGCTTGCTGTTTTATATGCTTAATTCTAGTTTCTAAATCTTTTGGATAGAGCAAACTCTGCAAACAATCACTATCGGTATGTATTGAAGTACAAAAGTCATTTTGCTGTAAATCAAAGCTAGTTTGATAGCCCAAATGCTTTGCCCAGGATTCGGCAGTAGGAGTCAAATCCTTTAAATTAGAATCTTTTTTACCTTCACTCTGATAATAAGCCTTAATTTCAGCATCTGTTGGTTTTGGAATTGATGCTAAATCTATTGTTTTTTTATCACTTAATGCTTTAAATACTGCATTTGGAGTAGTTTCAATAAATTGGAGACACTTGCCTCTAGGAAATTTATAATTTAATAGTGCATTTCTTGAACTTAAATCTAATAATCTTTTGCGAATAGATTCTAGTGAATCATATGCAAATGTCACTGCACCTTCAGTCATTGAATTTTTACAAACCTCTAAAATTTAAAAGCAATATTTTTATATATTTTATGATAGCAATTTGATGTTTATATTGTAAGCCTCCACTGAACCCCATAAAATAATTTGAATCGTTAACATGTCAGTAGGAATAGAATCTAATGGTGCAAAGCAGGATAAAGCAATAAATGCAGGTTTATTCGCTTAGTGGTGAGCGATCATTCCCTTGCTTAGCATCAATTAAGCGAATTCATTTAGTCACAAGATTTGTATTCAATCCATGTTGCAAAGCGACCGAAGCAATTGAAACGTCCGGTGCTTTATAAGCATGAACGATCTACTGTTTAAATTCAGCACTGTATGTTCTTTGTTTTTCGCAAGAGATGCGATGGATGTCTGATTATTTGTAGTCATAAATTTAAGTCCCCACTTGTTTTGATCTGACCCCATAAAGTTGGACAGTTAATTAAGCAGTTTTATAAACTGATTTCTATATTCTTCAGCGGACGCTTACAAACGAATTTAGGCTGAGAAGAATTTAGCTCAAATTTAACCTGACAGGCAAAATAAAAAATGGGGAACTATCAGATTAGTTTTGAGCTGGTACAATTAATACGATTATTTTGTTCCAATTATTACCTCTATTAAAGTCCCACATAAAACTTCTCAATCAACTGTCTTGTTTTTACCATTAAATTGGTTAGCACATTGTCTCGCTCAAACAGCTTCACTTTGAAGTTAGGCAACTCTTTCAT
>JAGNSM010000028.1:18850-21045 GCA_017988045.1 Fusobacteriaceae bacterium | reverse complement strand
CTTGAGACACAAAGAAATAATTAGGAAAAGTGGAATTCCTACTGTTATTCTTGCACAAGAAAGTTTAGATTCAACTCCTTGCGTAGTTTTTGATGAAGTTTTTGCAGCTTCAGAGTTGGCTGAATATCTAATAGAAAAAGGCAGAAAAAACATTGCATTTATTGGGGTAGGAGAATATGACATCGCTGTAGGTGTAAAAAGAAAAGAAGGATTTTTAAAAGTTATTCATGAGCATAGCTTGAATATTCCAGATTCTTATATAAAAAAAGGGGACTTCAGTGTAGAATCAGGATATAAAGCCTGCCAAGAAATATTTGAAGAAAATAAGAAAAAACCTGATGCAATTTTTGCCGTAACTGACAAAATGGCAATAGGTGCTATGGGATATCTATTTGAAAAAGGGTTAAAAATCCCTAAAGATATTGCTGTTGTTGGAATGGGAGGAGGGTATTTTGCCAAGTATTTTCATCCCAAAATTACAACTTCCAAATATAACTATAAAGATATGGGTTATGAAGGGGCAAAACTCCTTTACAACATCATCACCGAAAATACTGCTAGAACAAAAAAAATTGTTATGAACCATGAAATAGTTATAGGTCAAAGTTCATAGTGAGGATATAAAGTAAAGAACCTCTAAAATTTTTAGAGGTTCTTTAAAATTTTAAAACTAATAATTTTCTTTTGTAGCTTTCATTACTTCAACAAAATAATTCCAAACTCTTTCTATAGAAGCTATATTTACCATCTCTTCTGGAGTATGTGCATTTCTTATATCTGGCCCAAAAGAAATCATATCTATATCGTCAAATTTTTCGTCAAATAATCCGCACTCTAATCCTGCATGAATTGCTTTAATTTTAGGCTTTTTCCCATTTATTTTTTCATAAGTTTTTTCAAAAATATCTCTTATTTTAGAGTGTTCTCTATATTGCCAAGCTGGATAATGAGCACTATCTATAAAGTTTATATTCATAACTTTTGCTAAAGTTTTAAGCTCTTCTACCATAGCCATTTTTTGTGATAAAACTGAACTTCTTATTGCTGAGTGAAGTGTTACAGAATTTTCATTTGTAACTATAACCCCCAAATTAAGAGAACTTTCTACAAGTCCTTCAATATCAAGGCTCATTGATTTAATTCCATTTGGATGAAGTTGAATTGTTTCTACAATTTTAGAACTCTCTTCTTTTCCAAATAGTTCATTTATCTCGATTTCTTCTACCTCTAGTCTAATGTCTTTATCACTTACTCTAAGTTCATTCTTAAAAATACCTTCATATTCTGAAATTATTTCTTTTGCTTTAGTAAAATCATTTATTATAAATTTGACATCAGCTTCTCTAGGAATTGCATTGTCCTTAGAACCACCACTAACAGAGCTTAATTGTAATTCTAATAAGTTGTTTAAGGCATTCAATACTCTTCCCAGTAATTTATTAGCATTTCCTTTTTGAAGATGTATATCGGCTCCAGAATGTCCACCTTGTAATCCTCTAACTTTTAAATGAAGTCCTTTTGATGAAACTTTTTCTTTTTTTACTGGAATTTCAAATACTCCTCTAGCTCCTCCAGCACAACTTACATATAATTCACCTTCTTCTTCTGTATCAATATTTATAAGAGTTTTAGAAGATAAAAGAGAAGTATCAAGATTTTGAGCTCCTGTCATTCCCATTTCTTCATCACTTGTTATTAATACTTCTAAAGCTGGATGAGGTAACTCTTTTGAATCTAAAAGTGCTAGAGCAAAAGCCACAGCTATTCCATTATCTGCACCAAGAGTAGTTCCAGTAGCTTTTATCCAACCGTCTACAATTCTCAATTTTAAAGAATCTTTCATAAAATCATGTTCAGTTCCTTGATTTTTCTCACAAACCATATCCATATGTCCTTGAAGTATCATGCTTGGAACATTTTCATATCCTTTTGTTGCAGGTTTTTTTATTATTACGTTTAATGATTTATCCTGTATTGTTTCTAAACCTCTATCTTTTCCAAATTTTACTAAATAGTCACTAATTTCTTTTTCATTTTTTGAACCTCTAGGAATCATTGAAATCTCTTCAAAAAACTTCATAACTCCATTAGGGTTTATTCCTTCTAATACTCCCATTGTGTCCTCCTTCAAATTATCTAAAACTATATAGATTATATATTAAATTTATAAAAAAATAAAGATTATAAGTTATATT
>JAGNSM010000028.1:0-18750 GCA_017988045.1 Fusobacteriaceae bacterium | reverse complement strand
AAAAAACTTCATAACTCCATTAGGGTTTATTCCTTCTAATACTCCCATTGTGTCCTCCTTCAAATTATCTAAAACTATATAGATTATATATTAAATTTATAAAAAAATAAAGATTATAAGTTATATTTAGTTATTTATAGGTTACTAAATTAGAAAAAATTGATTAGAGATTGTGGCTTACGCAGCCACCTCGCGCCAACCTTACGTTGGATTGAATTATAGAAAACAATAATTTTAATCTCTTTAGGTTTAATTCCTTGCTGTTTGCGGCGGAGTTTTTCATTTTTTCTTGTTTTATATTGGGTTAAGCGTCACGCTTATGCGATGCAACTGCATAAGTTGCGGTTCTATTATTTATTTAGTCAAAAAATGCACAAGTCGAGTAAATTATAATCATTAAAAAATAACCTAAAATATAGCTTTATCAAACTACTTTTAGGTCATTACTTTTTACTATTCCTACTTCTTGCTCAGCTTCTCATCAATAGACTTAGCGGCTATCTTCCCTGCTCCCATTGCTAAAATTACTGTGGCTGCTCCACTTACTACGTCTCCTCCTGCATATACCATCTCTTTTGAAGTTGCCATAGTCTCTTCTTCTACTATGATTCCTCCCCATTTGTGAGTGTCTAGGTTTTCTGTTGAGTTTTTTATTAGTGGGTTTGGACTTTGTCCTATTGCTATTATTACTGTATCCATATCCATTACAAACTTACTGTCTTTTTTTACTTGTGGTCTTCTTCTACCACTTGCATCAGATTCTCCTAGTTCCATCTCTACACATTCAATGGCTTCTACCCAGTGTTTGTCATTTCCAATAATAGCTGTTGGATTTGTAAGAAGTTTGAATATTACTCCTTCTTCTTTTGCATGGTGAATCTCTTCTAATCTCGCAGGTAGCTCAGCTTCTCCTCTTCTGTAGATTATGTATACTTCAGAAGCTCCTAGTCTAAGAGCTGTACGAGCTGCATCCATTGCAACATTTCCTCCACCTACAACAGCTACTTTGTCTCCATAATGGATAGGAGTATTTCCATCTTTTTCGTAGGCTTTCATAAGATTTACTCTTGTTAAAAACTCATTAGCTGAATAAACTCCTTTAAAGTTTTCTCCGGGAATTTTCATGAAGTTTGGAAGTCCTGCTCCACTTCCAATAAATACTGCTTCAAATCCTTCTTCTATAAGTTCATCTACTGTTATTGAGTTTCCTACAATAACATTTTTCTCTATTTTAACTCCAAGACTTTTAACTCCTTCAATCTCAGCTTTTACTATAGATTTTGGTAGTCTAAATTCAGGTATTCCATAAGTAAGAACTCCACCTTCTCTGTGAAGAGCTTCAAATATAGTTACATCATATCCTTTTTTTGCAAGTTCAGATGAACAAGCTAAACCTGCTGGGCCACTCCCAATAATAGCGACTTTCTTTCCATTACTTTTTATTTCACTTTTTTTAATTAAGTTATTATCTCTTACATAATCTCCAACAAATCTTTCTAATCTACCAATACCTACAGCTTCACCCTTTATTGCTCTAATACAGTCACCTTCACATTGACTTTCTTGTGGACAGACTCTTCCACATATACTAGGGAAAAGAGTATCTTCAGAGATAATTCTGTATGCTTCTTCAAAATCTCCTTCTGCTACTTTTTCTATAAAGTTAGGTATTTTAATATTTACAGGACAGGCTCCAACACATTTAGGATTTTTACATTGAAGACATCTTTTTGCTTCTTCCATTGCGTTTTCTGCTGTATATCCAAGTGTTACTTCTAGGAAGTTTTTTGCTCTTACCTTTGGTTCTTGCTCAGGCATAGGAACTTTATTCAAACTCATATTAAATTTACTCATGGTTTCCTCCTAGTTTACACATGTGGGCTTCTTCTGTTGCTTTATACATATTACTTCTAGCCATTAACTCATCAAAATCAACTTTAAATCCATCAAAGTCTGGACCATCTACACAGGCAAAACGAGTTTCACCATCATAAGTAAGTCTACATCCTCCACACATTCCTGTTCCATCTATCATTATTGGATTTAGAGAAACATATGTTTTAATACCCATTTCTTTTGTAATATTTACTATTGCTCTCATCATTGGAAGAGGTCCAATGGCAATTACATAATCGTATTTTTCTCCATTAGCTACTAGCTCTTTTAGTTTATCTGTTACAAAGCCTTTTGTTCCCATAGAACCATCATCTGTACAAATATATCTATTTTCTGTAATTTTAGCGAAATCTTCATCTAAAATTATATAGTCTTTATTTCTAGCTCCCAAAACTAAATCTACAGAAACTCCTGAATCCTTTAGTTCTCTTAATTGTGGAAATATTGGTGCAGCACCTACTCCTCCAGCTATTCCAAGAACTCTCTTTGCTCCTTCTTCAATGTGAACTTTTTTTCCCATAGGTCCACTAACAGCAAAGATAAAATCTCCAGCTTGTTTTTGACTAAGTAGTTTTGTTGAATATCCAACAATTTGATAAATAATAGTAACAGTTTGCTTATCTCTATCATAATCAGCTATTGTAAGAGGTATTCTTTCCCCATCCTCTTCTACCATAACCATTAAGAACTGACCAGCTCCACATTTTTTAGCTATAAAAGGTGCTTCTACAACCATCTTTTCAACTGTACTATTTAGCATTTCTTTTGAAATTATTTTGTACATTTATCCTCCTTAAATTGACACAATCTTTCATCCCTTATATTATAATAGTTTTATAAATTTAATTATTTTGAGCAATTAGAACAGATTTTCTTTTCATGTAGTTATTAAATCCATATATAAATATGTACGTAAAAATTATTCTAATCAATATTATTCCCGATATTTTAGCTCCCAATGATAGCATTAATAACGTATCTTCTATTAGAGCATGGCATAGACTCATTAAATAAATTGAATTTGTTAACTCTTGTTTTGTTATCTTTCCAGATTTTATTTCTTCAAAGAAAAGCGCAGCTCCATAGGAGATTCCCATTGTTAATGAAACTAAATTTATAGTTATTGCGTTTTCTCCAATACCAAGAGGCTTTAATAAAGGTCTTAGCATTTTGTTAATCAAAGATATTAATCCAACTTTTTTAAGTATTTCCATAAATACTAAAAGTGCAAATATAATAATGAACACATTTAGATAATTCTTACTTTGACTTATAAAAAATCCTAAGTAAGAGTTATCAGTATTTTTAGGTACAAATTTGAATTTGGCTATTTCATTATAGATACCCAAACTAGAATAAATTATATTCATAATAAATCCAATAACTATTGCAGAAATAATTCGAAGTCCTACAACTTTTTTACCTTTTGCGCCTACTTCCATAAGAATTCTTGTTTCTGGAAATAATGAGTGCGCAATAAGTATCATTGTAGCCACGATAGTTATCTCTTTTACAGAAAAATCTATGGTGTTTGAGAAATTAAAAAGTGTAATAATTCCTCCATAGATATTAGTAAGCATTGCTGTTATCCATACAATTCCAAGCTCTCCAGAGAGACCTACAATTTTCATTACAGGACTAAAAAAACCTGCAATTATTTTTATAAGTCCAAAATCTGATAAAACTTTAATTACTAGAGATATTGGAACTGTTACTTTTATAAGAAATAAAGTGATTTCTATTGATTTTTTTAAACTATTTTTTAAAAATTCCATTTTTCCTCCTAAATTATATTTAAACTTTTAAATAATAAAAGTATAAATACAGTATATAATATTAAGAAAATAATAAAATTCTTAAAAATGAATTCTTTAAATTTTTCAACGCATTTTTTTATCCTATAAATAAAATTATAAATTTTATAAAATTTTTCTAATTTATAAACTGTTTTCTCGATTCTTTTTTCAATTTCTTCATCACTCAAGTTCATTGTATGCCCTCCAAATATTAAATCTTATAAAGATTATACAATAAAAAGCAAAAAGTGTTAAGTTAATTATAGCCTTTATAAGCCTTATTGTTAAATATATGTTAGTCATGTCTAGCATAAATCACGTTTATAAAGTTTTTGGGTAATACTAATATTTTGATATTAAAAATAATTTCTTGATTTTTTTACTAAATTAAGTTAGAATAGTTTTGCAAATGATTCGCATTTTTAATTTTGTAGGAGGTTTAAATGAGAATAACTCCCATTAGACGTGAAGTCTTAGATATTTTGAGCAAGGAAAATAAGCCAATTTCTGCTAAAACAATAAAAGAAAAATTTAATCTTTTAGCAGATTTATCAAATATTTATAGAAATTTAAACACTTTGGAACTTGACAGAGCAATTGGCTCTATTTCTTTTCAAGGAATAAAGTATTATTACTATTCAGAAAATAAAAATGGACACTTTATGTTGTGCAAAAGTTGTGGAGAAATTAAAAGCTTTCATCTTTGTCATGAACATTCTTTACAGAAACAACTGGAAGAACAGTATGAATATAAACTTACTAATCATAATCTTTATTTTGAGGGATATTGTAAAGTCTGTAAAGATAAAAATTACTCGGAGGAGATACTATAATGAAAAAAATAATATTAATTATGTTAGTTTTAATAATTAGCTTTGCTTGCAGTAAAAAAGAGGATAATACTAAAAAATCAGAAAATAAAAAGATAAGAATTGTTACGACACTGTTTCCTACCTATGATTTTTCTAAAGAAATAGGAAAAGACAAAGTGGAAGTCAAACTTCTTTTGCCTCCCGGAATAGAGGCTCATTCTTATGAACCAACACCTAAAGATATTGCAGAAATAAATAATGCAGATATTTTTATTTACACTGGAGACCTAATGGAACCTTGGGTTAAAAAGCTTTTATCTTCTTTAAATAATAAAAATTTAAAAATTGTAGATGTTAGCAAAAATATTGAATTAAAAGAATTTGATTTTGAAGATGAACACAATGAAAAAGATACTCACGAAAATGAAGAAGAACACATTTACGGTAAAGACCCGCATATATGGACTGATCCTATTTTGGCTAAAACTATTGTGCAAAATATTGCAGATTCAATAATAGAAGTTGATTTAGCTAATAAATCGTTTTATGATGGAAATAAAATAATTTATGATAAAAAACTTGATAATTTAGATACAGAATTTAAGAACTTAGTCAAAAAATCGGCAAAAAAAGAGATAGTATCTGGTGGACATTTTGTTTTTGGATATCTATTTGAAAGATATGGATTAACTTATCATTCAGCATATGAAGGCTTCTCTCCAAATGCAGAACCTACTCCAAAACAGTTAAAAAGTTTGAAGGAGACTATTGCCGAAACTCATACAAAATATATTTACTATGAAGAGTTAATTGAGCCTAAATTAGCAAAACTTTTATCAAATGAACTGGGATTACAACTTTTACTTTTACATGGTGCACACAATATTTCAAAAGAGGAACTTGCAAAAGGCAATAGTTATTATGAAATAATGCTTAAAAATATAGAGAACTTAAAATTGGGGTTAGATTACAATGAATAAAAACATTGAAGTTAAAAATTTATCTGTTGCATATAACAATTCAAATGTTCTAAAAGATATCAGCTTTAATATTAATGAGGGAGATTATATTGGAATTGTCGGTCCCAATGGGGCAGGTAAATCCACTCTTATAAAAGCTCTTTTGAATCTAGTAAAAGAAAGTGATGGAGAAATAATATATCATATTGATAAAAAATTCCTCGGATATCTTCCACAAATAACAGAAACTAGCCACAAAATGTTTCCAGCTTCTGTTTTTGAGGTAATATCAACGGGATTATTATTAAAAAAGAGCTTTCCAAAACTTATTACAAAAGAAGATAAAAAGAAGGTAGAAGAAAGTTTGAAACTACTTAATATAGAAGAATTGAAGAATAAAAAAATTGGAGACCTTTCTGGAGGTCAGCAACAAAGAGTACTACTAGCTAGAGCTCTTGTCTCAAATCCAAAACTTCTTATTTTAGATGAACCTACTTCGGCTCTTGACCCTAAAATAAGAAATGAATTTTATGAACTTTTAAAAGAATTAAATGAAACTTTAAAGGTAACAATTGTTCTTATTTCTCATGATATTGGAACCATAGGAAAATATGCTTCAAGGCTTATTTATTTGGACAAAACCTTAGTATTTGATGGTACTTTTGATGAATTTTGTCACTCAACTGATATGACAGAATATTTTGGATATTTTTCACAACATCAAATTTGCTGGAGGCACTAATTATGAATGATTTTTTTATAGTTTTTCAAGAAATTTTTAAACAAGATTTTATGATAAAAGCTCTAATTACTGGAATTTTTATTGCAATTTCATGCTCATTATTAGGAGTATTTCTTGTTCTAAAAAATATGTCCCTAATTGGTGACGGACTTGCCCATGTTTCCTTTGCTGCTATTGCCATTGGGCTTTTGGTTTCTGATAAACCAATTATTATTTCTATACCAATAGTTATTGTTGCTTCTTTCTTAGTTTTGCTTCTCAAAGAAAAAGCAAAGATTGATGCAGATGCTACAATTGGACTTCTTTCATCTTTTTCTATTGCAGTAGGTGTAATTATTGCAAGTGTAGCAAAAGGATTTAATATTGATTTGTTTAGCTATCTTTTTGGGAGTATATTATTTATAAGCCCTAGCGAAATGATTCTGTCTGGATTATTGGCGATAATACTTATAGTGCTAGTTTTACTTTTTTACAATGATTTATTTTCAATTACTTTTGATGAAAATTTTGCTAAAATATCTGGGATAAAAGTTAGAAGAATCAATTATCTACTTTCAGTTCTTATTAGTGTTACTATTGTATTGGGTATAAGAATCGTTGGGACAATGCTTATTTCAAGCTTAATTGTTTTTCCATCTGTTTCTGCTTTACAAATATCTAAAGGATTTAAAAGAACTCTCATGTTTTCAGTTCTATTTTCCATGATAGCAGTTGTATTGGGAATTATTTTTTCCTATATTCTAAATGTACCTACAGGGGCTCTTATAGTCGTTGTTAATGCAATTATTTTTCTTATTACTCTAATCATTCGAGTAATAAAAAGAGGTTAATTATGAAAGTAATTTTTTTGGATTTTGACGGTGTAATCAACAATTGTGGAGATATTGATGACTATGTATTTTATCGAGTAAATGATAAAAGCAATAGGATTCATTCGTTACCTTTTTCTGCAAGTAATATTGTTCCTCTTAAAATGTTATTTGATTTTTTATTCAAAGAAAATATAAAAATCGTGCTTTCAACTTCATGGCGACAAATTATTTCCTACAAAAATTTGGATATTGCATTTAAAAATTTTCTGGGATTTAGCCATATTGATGAAAAAATTATTATTGATGAAATTCCAGTAATATATGAATCTTTGGAAGCAATAAGAGGAAATGAAATTAAGGTTTTTTTAGAAAAAAATTCTAATATATCTGATTATTTGATAATTGATGATAACTTTGACTTTTTAAAAACTCAAAAAAATCACCTAATTTTGACAAATGCTTCTATAGGATTTAGCGAAACTGACTTTCAAAAAGTAAAAAACTATTTTTCAAAAAATAAATCAAGTATATTTTCTCAAATATTTAAGTAAGCTCCTATTTTTTATAGAGAGCTTTTTATTTTTTGATTTATAAAATATAATTTGACATCTCCTATATTTATAAGGTAATAGATATACTGCATATTTTAAATATATATCTCATGTGAAATTTTAATCAAGATTGAAGAGGTCCCTATGAAAAACAAATACTATAACAAAAAATCAAACAATATATTCATTATTCTATTTTCTGCTGTTTTATTAGTCTTTTTATGGATTATAAGCATGAATATAATCATAAAAAAAAATGAAACGAAGAAAAATAGTTATCTTCAATCTGAAATGAATTCTTTTACTTCAAAAATGAGTTCTATTCTTGGAAGTTACGAATATTTTAGTAATTCCGTTGTTGATAGAAAAGACCCTGCATTTTTAAAAATAATTAACGATTCCTATAAAAGTAGTCCTTCAGAAAAAAAAATTCTTGAACAAAAAGCAATAGATTTGGTTTCAAAGAATTTTTATAATTTTGAAGAACTAGGATTAATGCAGTTTAATGTATATTTTCCAAATGGGGAACTTTTTCTTAGTTTTCCTAATAATTTTAAAAACAAAAAAATACCAAGGCTTCCAAATACCGAAAAAAAATTCTTAAAGGACTTTGGAGAAACTAGTTTTTATGGTGGCTATAAATATGTAAATATGCTTGTTTATGAAGATAAGTTTATTGGAACTATGGAAATATTTATACCATTAAATAGTGTTTTGTCTATTTTCAAAAGATATTATCCTACAGTAAATATTTCTTACCTCGTAAATGAAGAATATAAGTTTTCTGATTTGAAGCAATATTTGGGATATAATTACTCAGAAACAAATAGAAAACTATTTGGATACTCCTTTATAAACATTACAGAAAATAACGAAAAAATATTTGACGGAAAACAATTAAGTTTTTTTGAAAAAATAGAAAAAGATTTTTTAAAAACTTATAACAAGGAATCTGGATTTAGCTTAATCAATAATTTTAATAATAAAAATTTTATTATAGTATTTTTACCCATAAAATTATCTGATAAAGATAATCTCGGCTATTTAATTGCTACTTATGAAAATACTCAATATGACAAAATTTTTAAAGCTCAATACCTTGAAATTATTTTGGTAAATATAATTATTTTAGGACTATTAGTTTTTATATTTATCTTTATGAAAGATAGAAATAAATTTAGAACACTTTCCACTACAGATTATTTAACTGGTGCATATAATCGAACTAAATTTATGGAATATGCAAACTATGAGCTTGAAAGAAGTAAACGTTATAAAAGTACATTTAGCATTCTCCTTATGGATTTAGATTTATTCAAAAAACTAAATGATACTTATGGACATAATTTTGGTGATGAAGTACTAAAAAATATTGCTTATTTTATTAAAAATGAAATAAGAGAGACTGATTTACTAGCTCGTTGGGGTGGAGAAGAATTTATTTGTCTTCTACCTAATACCGATGTTTCCGATGCTTATATTGTTGCTGAAAAAATCAGAAATAAGATAGAGCAAGTAACTTTTGCTTATGATGTTAAAGTGACATTAAGTATTGGTCTTTGCGAAAGAGATGAGAGTGACTATACTATTGAATTAGTTAATGAAAAAGCTGATTTAGCTCTTTATCGAGCTAAAAGAGAAGGGCGCAACAAAGTAGTAAAATATTAATAGTAAACAAAAGCAGGCATTACGCCTGCTTTAATTCTGCTCAAAAAAACTATCTTTTCATAGCGTCTAACAAAAGCTCTTTACATTCATCTACATCCAAATATTTACCTTCTGATTTTAATTGACCGTTGATAAATAGTAAGGGTGGATTTTTAGTCAATGAAAAAACAGTCTCTACATTACTTATTTTTTCAAAAGATGGATATATATTTAATTCTTCAATGGCTTTCATTAGAGAGATATAAAAAGGACTATTTGAACATAAAAAATCATATAGCTTCAAATCCATATTTACATACATTTTATCCCTCCTTAATTGATATTTTACTATTCTTTATTAAAAAAGTAAAGAATAACTTTGAGTCAGGAAATATTTTTTCGTAATATAATAATAATTGACATGAATCTTATAAAATGTTAACTTATAATTAACAAAAGTAAAGGAGCTGTTAGAAAATGAATAAGAATTATCTTCCAAAAATTTTTATTGTGCTCAAGGAAGGGTATAATAAGCAAAAGTTTTTAAACGATTTGATTGCAGGAATTATTGTTGGGATTGTGGCATTACCTCTGTCCATAGCACTAGCAATTGCTTCGGGTGTCAGCCCTGAAAAAGGGCTATATACAGCAATTATAGGAGGATTTGCAATATCATTTTTTGGTGGAAGTAGAGTTCAAATCGGTGGACCTACTGGGGCATTTGTTGTAATTATTTATGGAATTATTCAGAAATATGGATATAATGGTCTTTTAGTCGCTACTTTAATGGCTGGAATTATGCTCATTCTCTTTGGAATATTTAGGTTTGGAACAGTAATAAAATATATTCCATATCCAGTAACTGTTGGATTTACAGCAGGGATAGCATTACTTATTTTTAGTTCGCAAATAAAAGATTTGCTTGGACTTAACATCGAGAAACTTCCAGCAGAATTTATAGAAAAAATGGAAGTTATTTATCATAATTTGAACAGTTTTAATTATATAGCTTTTTTGATAGGAATATCTACAATTATAATATCTATTTTGTGGAACAAAAAATTTAAAAAAATACCAGGTTCGTTAATAGCAATTATAATTACTACTTTGGCAGTAAGCTTATTTCATTTGCCAGTAGAAACTATTGGAAGTCAATTTGGCTCTGTTCCAAATACTTTTGAACCTCTTCAGTTTCCTGATATTAGCTTTAAATTAGTTAAAGAGCTTTTTTATCCTAGTTTGACTATTGCTTTACTTGCAGGTATTGAATCTTTGCTATCTGCTGTAGTTGCAGATGGGATGATAGGAACTAAGCACAATTCTAACATGGAGCTTATTGGACAAGGAATTGCTAATTTATTAACTCCTATTTTTGGTGGAATCCCTGCTACAGGGGCAATTGCACGTACTGCAACAAATATAAAAAGTGGAGGAAGAACTCCTTTTGCAGGAATAATTCATGCTTTGGTTTTACTTATGATAATGTTGTTTTTAGGAAAGCTTGCGGTACTAATTCCAATGGCTACTCTTGCTGGAATTTTGGCCATAGTTGCTTATAATATGAGTGAAATCAATCATTTTATTGAACTTAAAGATGCACCTAAAAGTGATGGATTTGTATTAATTATTACATTTTTATTAACTGTTTTTTCAGATTTAACTGTAGCTATACAATTTGGAGTTCTCGCTTCTGCTTTATTATTTATGAAAAGAATGAGTGATGTTTCAGAAAGTAATTTTGTTACCAAAAGATTAAAAGAACAGGAAAAAGAGTTTATCTCTGATGAATTTAAAGAAATGCCAAAAGATATTGAAATTTTCGAAATAAATGGACCTTTATTTTTTGGTGCTTCTTCGTTTTTTCAGGATAATTTAAATGCCATAGAAACAAAACCAAAAGTTTTAATCCTTGACATGGAACATGTCCCTGTAATTGATGCAACAGGAATTCATATTTTAGAAAAAGTTATAACAACTTCTCTAAAAAATGGAACACACCCTATAATTGTAGGTTTGAATAAACAACCATACACTGCAATTAAAAAAATTCATTTAGACCAAAAAATAGGGAAAGAAAATATGTGTAAAAATATTACAGAGGGCATTGCTCTTAGTAAAAAAATTCTGTTAAAAGATTTGTATGGAGAAGATGAAGAATTGTTTAATATGCTTTAATATAAAAACGAGATGAACTCGATTAAGAGGTTCATCTCGTTTTTATTAAGGAGTTAATTCATCTAGAATATCTGAAATCAAGTTTAAAGCTTGTTCCTTTTGAACAACATTAGGATAAGCTATAAACTCTTGTAGAGTTTGAAGTTCATTCTGTATTGCCGTAGCATCTACATCTAAAGGAACTTCATATTTTTCAATATATGATGTTAATATCGCTTGTACCTGAGGGTTATCCAAATTTTCTTTAATAATTGTTAAAGAATCCAATAGTTCACCTATTTGTTGCTCTGTAATAGTAACATTAGCGGTATCAATAGTATCAAGAATTTCTTGAACGTTTTCGACCTCTTTCCCTAAGCTTACTGCCGCAGTCAATGCGTCAAAACTTTCTTCATACTTTTTAAACGGATTATCACAAGCTGTCAAAACTAAAACCATTAACAATAAAAATATTTTTTTCATAAACGCCTCCTTAATCTGCTACACAACTAATATTGAGATTTATTTCTTTGGAAGTAAAAGGAATATTTGAAACTATTGTGAAATTAGCCATGTATCCTTCCTTTAACAAAGTCTTAATCTTATGCCCAATATCGCTAATTAAATCTATTACAAGCTCTTCTTTATTTTCTTCTCCTTCAATAAACTCTCTTTTTATATATCCCAAACATCTTGTTTCGTTTATTTTAGTAGAAATATCTGCTGTAGGCAAATCAATAAAAAATTTGAATTCAAGAAATTTCTGGCTTGAAGTATTTATCTTTATTTTTCTAAAATGTATCGTAGCACTTTTTAATTTCATAAAATTAATTTCTCCGGGAACTTTTAGAGAATAATTATGAATATTATGAATATTTGCATTAGATTCAATGTTTATTTGATAATGGTCCCTTGACATTTCTCCAGCCAAATTTTGTTGCATAAGTCTTTTTATATCATCTGTATCCCAACCCTTTGCCAAAAGGTACATAAGCTTAGTTACAGCAGCTTCAGGAGTAATATCTATCCCACTAATAACTCCACAGTCCAAAAGACCACTACTAGCTTGATAAAGCCCCAATTTCACCATACCAACTTGACATTGCGTTACATTTACTATAACCACTCCACTTTTACTGATTTTTTTTATTACATCCAAGAAATTCTCATTACTTGGTGCATTTCCATTCCCAAAAGTCTTTAAAATTAATCCCTTAATATGAGTATTATCTCTAAAAATAGATTCTAAAATAGCAGGCTCAAATCCCGGAAAAATTTCAATAACCATAACATTACTGCTCATTTCAGTATTTATATAAAATTCTTCCTTAGGCATTGGTCTTATAAATTTTTTTTCAAAAAGAATATCCTCTCCAACAGTTGCTAAAGCTGGATAATTTGGAGAATCAAAAGCTCCATAATTGGCAGCATCTAGTTTTCTAGCTCTATTTCCTCTTATTAGTTTATCTCTAAAAAATATACAAACCTCAGGAACTATTGTCTTAGAAAGTGCAATTTCAATAGCTGTTATAAGGTTTTGAGCTCCATCACTTCTAGGATTTTGCAAAGGAATTTGAGCTCCTGTAATAATAACAGGTTTTGAAAGATTTTTTAACATATATGACAATGCTGAAGCTGTAAAGCTCATTGTATCTGTCCCATGTAAAATAATAAATCCGCAATAATTATTATAATTAGAGTTAATCGTCTCAGCTAACTCTATCCAGTTTTCCACAGACATATCTGAAGAATCCACTAATTTTGACATTGAAATTAAATCTGCAGGATAAGTTTTTAGCGTTGGGAAATTAGAACTTATATCATCCCAGCTCTTTGCAGGTTTTAAGGGACTCAAAGGATTTCCTTTTTGGCTATTTATCATTCCAATGGTTCCACCAGTATTTATAATCAGTACTCTTTTTTTCATTAAAACTCCTTTTATTCCTAAAACTTAATTAAAAAATTTGGTACACTACCTTTAAATTATTATATACTTTATGGGAAGAAAACACAATAACTCTTGTTAAACAACTTTTATTATTGTATAATTTAATAAAACATAAAATTTCGGAGGAAGCTTCATGAAAATAGTAGTAAACAGAAAAGAATTCATTAATATTCTTACAAACATGAGTAATATTGTAAAAGATACTCCTGTAAGACCTGTTTTATCAGGTACTAGATTAATTGCCAATGAGTTTGGAATAGAGTTCGCAGGAACAACATTAGAAACATCTCTGAAGAATAGAATAGAGGGGACTGTGGTAGAAGAGGGTTCTGTAGTATTTAAAATTCCTTTAGTCCTTGAATATGTAAAATTAATAAATATTGAAGAAATTGAAATACATGCGACAAAAAATACTCTTTATATTCATAATGCTGAATTTTCTATATTTGATGCAGATGAATATCCTAGACTTAATGAAATCAACGGAACTGTTCATTGTGAAATAGATATAATGGATTTACTAGATGGATTTGAAAAAGTTAAATTTTCTGCATCTACACAATCAGATAACCTTGCTTTATCAGTTATTAGACTTGAAAGTTATGATGACAGATTACATTTTGTAAGCTCTGATTCATATAGATTATCTTATTTTAGCTCTGAAGTAAATGTTGCTGAAGATTTTGAAATATCTATACCTTTAGAAGCGGTTAATTCATTGATTAAAATATTCAAATCTTATGAAGGTAAATTAGAGCTAAGTATTGATGGAAATCAGTTAAAAATTGAGACAAGAAATATTATATTTATAACTCGTTTAATTGAATTAGCGTTCCCACCTTATAAAGGAATTTTGGCAAACTTAAATGAGGATAAAGAGATTGAAATGAATAAAGAACAATTTATTTCTGCTCTAAAAAAAGTTTATACTGTAGCTAAAACTAATCAAGAAACAAAAGAAGCTGCAATATTTAACTTCCATGGAAATAAACTAAATATGCAAGCTACTGCTGGTAGAGCTAAAACTACTCAAAATATAGACACTATCAAAACTGGTGAAGATATTAAAGCTTCTTTAAATGTTAAATATATTTTGGATTTTGTTAATAATGTTAAGAATAATGTTATAATTAAAGCTAGTAATAGTGCTTCAAAATTTGTTCTTTCTGAATATCAAAACGAATCATATCTATATATCTTAATGCCATTGGCTTTAAGAGAAGTATAAAATTTAAGTTGAAGATTCGTCTTCAACTTTTTTATTTAATGTTTTTTATATTCAAAAAATAAAAAGAGCTTCTTGGGAGAAGAAGCTCTTTTTGTTCCAATAATTCTGGAAGTTAAAACTAACAACAACTATGTAACACAACAACAATTAATATATCGGTAAGTTTTTTGCAACTCTTTAGCTTTTTTTAAATTTTTTTTAGAACAATTAAAAACCCTCTAAAAATTAAGAGGGTTTCTAATTGTTCGTATATAATTATAAAGTGTAAACTCTATAAAATTTAACTCTGTTAAGAGTTTTTAATAAATTAATAACTATAAAGAAATATTTTCTTCTGTTTCGTAATCAAATATATGACATTTTTCCATATCATACCAGAATTCATAATCATTTCCGTATTTAACATTCATTGCCATAATTGCTGGAACTCTAGATGTATATTGGTTTTTTCCTACTTGGAAGTATATGTAAGCTTCGTTACCCATTTGTTCTACTACTGCAACTGAACCAGTAACTATGCTTTCTGTATGAGATGCATCTTTTATTAATATATTTTCTGGTCTAATTCCAAACCATACTTTTTTACCATTATAAGATTTAATTTTAGCTGCTGTAGCTGTAGGTAAAGCTAATTTATTCCCCTCAACAGTAACAAATACTTTATCTCCTTCAGCAGTTACATCTGCTTCTACTATATTCATTGCTGGAGATCCAATAAATCCTGCAACAAATTTGTTAGCTGGTCTATTATATAAGTTTAATGGAGTATCAACTTGCATTATTTGTCCAAAGTTAAGAACACAAATTCTATCTCCCATAGTCATAGCTTCTACTTGGTCATGTGTAACATAAATCATTGTAGCAGTTTTCCCTTTTTTCTTTAATTCTTGGTGTAATTGAGTAATTACAACTCTCATATGTACTCTTAATTTTGCATCAAGATTTGATAATGGTTCATCAAATAGGAATACTTCAGGATTTCTTACTATTGCTCTTCCTACTGCTACCCTTTGTCTTTGTCCACCAGACATTTCTTTTGGTTTTCTATCTAAAAGTTCTGTAAGTTCAAGCATTTGTGCTGCTTCTTCTACCCTAGCTTTTATTTCTGCTTTAGGCATTTTTGCAAGTTTTAATCCGAACGCCATGTTTTCATATACAGTCATATGTGGATATAATGCATAGTTTTGGAAAACCATTGCAATTTGTCTATCTTTTGGAGGTAAATCATTAACTACTCTATTTCCTATAGTTACTTCTCCACCAGATATTTCTTCAAGTCCTGCTATCATTCTAAGTGTTGTAGATTTAGCACATCCAGATGGTCCAACAAATACCATGAATTCTCCATCTTGAATATCTAGGTCTATTCCATGAACTGCTTTAAACCCATTTTCATATACTTTTTCTACTCCTCTTAATTTTACTACTGCCATTTTTAATTCCTCCTATAAAGTTTCTCTTTTTATTAATTTTGCATCTATATTATATTCAAATTTTTTAATTTCAATTTTATCTACAAGTTTTAAAAGTAATTCTCCAGCTTTTTCTCCTTTTCTTTCAGAACCAGTTTCAACAGTCGTCAGAGAAGGGTTTGTGTACTCACTTCCTTTTATATTGTCAAATCCTATAATTTTTATTTCCTTTGGACAAGATATTTCAAAGTTATACAATGTTTTTAATACGCCAAGAGCTAAGATATCTTCTGTACAAACAAGTCCTTTAATTCCTCTTGATTGTAAAGTTGCTCCCACAAGTTTTCCTTCAAGAAAATCTTCTTTAGGAACCTCAATAAGCATATTTTCTTTGTACTCAATTCCATAATCTTCCAAACAACTTAAATATCCAAGATACCTTCTATTTGCAAGTTCACTATTTTCTAGTTTTACACTAAGTATAAAAGGTTCAGTTACTCCTGCTTTTAAAAGTGCTTCTGTGGCAAGATATCCACCTAAAGTATCTTCTGAGTTAATATAAACTATTCCTGAAATTTGTTCATTATAGTTATCTATACAAACTATATGTTCTTTCATTTTCTGCAAATAGCTTAAAAAATTATTTGAAAAATCTCCAATAAATATTAGCCCATCAAGATTTCTCTTTTGAATCCAATCTTCTACCAAGCTCATACTCTGATAAGTCATTGTTAGAAAATCATATTCACCATTTGCTCTAATCTGTTTTTCAATTCCTTTTACTATCTTTTCATAAGAGTTATCATTTTCTTCTTTAAAAACTACTCCTATTAAATTAGATTTTTTTTGTACCAAAGATTTTGCTGCTAAATTAGGTTTATATTCTAGCTGATCCATTGCATCAAGTATTTTTAATCTTGTTTCCTCTGAACATTTATTTATTCCGTTAATAACATTGGAAACTGATGAAATAGAAACATTTGCAAGTTTAGCTACATCTTTGATTGTTGCTTTTGACATTTTTTACTCCTTAGTAAAACGTTTTACTAGTATCAATATAGTACTATTTTTTCAAAAAGTCAACAGTATTTTATTTTTTATATACACTTTTTACAAACTTTATTAACCTTAAAATTATTACTATTCTAAACTCACTAAAAATAAAAATAGAGTAAAAATTACTTTGTTAACTGTAATTTGTTACTCTATCTTATTTTTACCATTATTTTCAAATATTTGTACAGCAACTCTCCTGATTTCCAAAAAAATCTCAGACTATTTCTAATCCCATAAGATTTAAAAAATTTAAATATGCTAAATCTGTATGAATATAAACTCGTTTTTAAAATCTCTATGTAATAATCTCTCAAACTCATTTTAAAAGGTTTTATAAGAACATATCCAGGGTATCTATTAGCTCTAATTTCTCTCTTAAAAATAAGTGAATCCCAATATTTTTTTATAGCTTGTTCAGAATAAAAGGGATACTCAGGATATAAAGTAACAACACCTACTCCTAATTTTTTTATATAATTTCTCATTTTTACAAAATCATTTTTATCCATATTTGGGGATAAATTAAAATAAGCCCATACATTAATCTTAGCTCTCTCTAATTTTTCTATTAGTAAACTATCATTATTTTCTTTATGGTCTAAAAATAGTATTATGCTATCTAGCCCATTTTCTTTGAAAAATTTATAATAACTTTCTAATTTAATCAAGTTTTTTTTGCTTCCGTAAACCAAAAACTTCTTTTGAATTTTATTTGTTTTGATTTCTTTAAAAAAATTTATTACTTTCTTTTCATCGAGAAAAAAATCTAAGTCAATAAAGGTAATATACGGTTCTGATATTTCCATTAATTCTTCACAAACAGTATCTTTTTTGTAAAATTCTATTAAAGTAACAGGTTTATAAATAAAATAAGAGTATTTTTTCTTATATTTTTTAACAGAATCTCTACTTATATCAAAAGTTTCTTCTACCTCGCGTAATTCACAATCCTCAAAGTTAAGTGACTTTCTTAAAACACCTTTAAGCTTACTAGTGCTATTATTTCTTTTAACAGATTCTGTCATTTTATACAAATTTTCTTTGTTAGTTTCAATCATAATAAAGTCAATATGTTTTGATTTGAAAAGTTCTGGAGTCTTCTTAACTTGATACCCCCCTATAAAAATCGGAATATCTTTAACTTTCTTTATTTTTCGTGCTAAATCTTTAATCATAAAAATATCGCTACAAGCTGAACTTATTCCACAAAAATCAAATTGCTTTTCATTTAGTTTTTTTTCTAAAGTAGTTTTATCTGCAAGCATATCAAAGATTTCTACACTATTTTCCTTGCTCAAAACAGAATACAACATTTGAAGTCCCAAAGGTTCGCTAAAAGTGTAATGAGATAAATCTATTGCTTTATTATTAGCTGGTCCTCTAATAAGAAGTATATTCATATTTAAACCTCAACAAAATATCTTTTAATTCTATTTGCTTCAGCATCAGCCAA
This sequence comes from Fusobacteriaceae bacterium, assembly GCA_017988045.1. Lineage (GTDB taxonomy): Bacteria > Fusobacteriota > Fusobacteriia > Fusobacteriales > Fusobacteriaceae > JAFGUR01. Next base: position 284 of record JAGNSM010000028.1, on the reverse strand, counting down.
AGTATCGTTATAAATTCCTCCACAAGCTTCTATAGTTTTTGCTGAACCAATATTATTATCATCACATGTTATTAGTACTTTCTTTAAACCTATTTTTTTTGCTTTTTCCAATCCCAATTTAAGTTGTATTTTCCCGTATCCTTTTTTTCTTTCTGAGGGGGCTATTCCATATCCAATATGTCCTCCAAATTTCTCTAAGTACTCATTTAATTCATGTCTAATATCCAAAGCACCACAAATTTTATTTTTTTCATCTACTAAAAAATAAAGAGTTGCTGGTACCA
>JAGNSM010000103.1 GCA_017988045.1 Fusobacteriaceae bacterium | reverse complement strand
CTCATAAGTCCTAACACTTCAAATTTCCATTTGTATAATCCGAAAAGTGCTCCTATTCCTACATCATCTATTCCAGCTTCCATTGCTCTGCTTAATCCAAATAATCTCCATTTGAAGTTAGATTTTTCTCCTCCAACATGCATTTTATTATAAGTTTCTTCATGGTAACTTTCTTGAAATATTTGATAAGTTCCTATTCCAGCGTCTTTTATAGGTTTGTAATCTTCTACCGACAATGGACAGGCATTTATATTTACTCTTCTTATTTCTCCGTTATTTTTCTTAAATGCATAAGCTTCTTTTACTGTTGAAGCTATATATTCTGGACTATAGTCTGGGTGAGTTCCATAAACCATAATAAGTCTTTTATGTCCTTCATCAGTTAAAGCTTCTACCTCTGCTCTTACTTCGTCTAAAGTTAGTGTTTGTCTTAAAGTATCGTGATTACTTACTTTAAATCCACAATAAGTACAAGAGTTTGTACATTTGTTTCCTACATATAATGGAGCAAACAAAACTACTCTGTTTCCATAAACTCTTTCTTTAATAGATTTTGCAAGGTCAAAAATTCTTTTAATTTTTGCCTTATCTTCAGTGTTTAGAAGTATCGCCACTTCTTCAAGTGTCAATCTCGCCTGATTCTCAGCTCTTTTCATTACTGCCTCGAACTCAGCGTCACTACAGCCTTTTGTTTCTACAAGAAGTTTCTCTAATAACTCGTTATTTACAAAACTTTCTCTTTGTACTTCGTCTTTCCAAGTTTGCATTTTTTCCTCCTGAAATAAATGAAATTAAAAAGTCTTCTAATCAAAGAAGACTTTAAAATTATAGGTTTCCCTATTTATTATAAAATCTTCCCTTTTATTTAGCCAAAGCCTTATAATTAGGATTTTTTTACAGCTGTTTTTACTGAAACATCCTTGAGGTTACCAAGTAACCCTGAAAGAGCTCCCATTTCTTCATTTGTTGCATCTACAATAAGAACTATTACAGATAATTGTTTTTCTCTATAAGGTATTCCCATACGAGATATTATAATATCTCCATAATTACTCAAAATCTCATTTACTTTATTCGCACTCTCTCTATTTTCGATAAAAATAGAGATTGTTCCTATCCTTTTCATAAAAACTCCTTTATTTTTAAATATATCGGTAGTTTATATTCATAAGCTTTCATTGCCCAATCTATTCTTTTAACATAATTGCTTGTTTCCGTCACATTTCTCCAAGTATTATTTCTTACTCTAACACTACCGCCATTATAAGCAGCCATTATTTTTTCCAAATTCCCATCAAATTTCTTAGATAAATATTTATAATAAAGCGTCCCGATAATTATGTTATCTCTGGCATTATATAAATCATAATTTTTAGGTACCAAACCATTTTTTTCAAGAATCCATTCTGCAGTCTTTGGCATAACTTGCATAAGTCCCACTGCACCCTTTGGCGAAACTATTTTTTCTCTAAAATTACTTTCTACTCTAATCATAGCCAGTATAATTATTGGGTCGATTCTTTGCTCCTTAGAAACTTCTACCACATCATTATAATATTTTATAGGAAAGAAATCATAAGTAAGCTTAACTACCACTGAACTCAAAATTAACAAAACTAAAAATAATTTTTTCATAATTAATCCTCTAATTCAAAATCTAATTGTCTTAATGCTTCATACAATACAATAGCTGCAGAAGTAGATAAATTTAAAGACCTTCCTTGTGGTTTCATTGGAATCGTTATATTATTTGCTTTATATTTTTCTAATATTTCTACTGGTATTCCTCTTGATTCTGGTCCAAACACAACAAAATCATCTTTTGTATAGCTCACATCAGAATATCTTTGTTTTGTTTTTGTAGTTGCAAAATAAAAATTGCTATTTGGATAAGCTTCTATTAACTCTTCCAGAGTATTCCACTCTTTTAATTTAACATCTTTCCAATAATCTAATCCTGTTCTTCTTATTTGTTTTTCATCTATACTAAATCCATAGGGCTTAATTAGATGTAATGTTGCACCTGTTAATACACAAGTTCTTCCCATATTTCCTGTATTATGGGGTATTTCTGGTTGAAAAAATACAATATTCATTTTATACCTTCCTTACTCTCAAAGCTTGTTACATTTTATAACAAATAGACACTTACGTCAAGAAATCTTCATCCTATTTAGTCACTATTACCACTCTTGTGTAATTATATTTTACACTTTCTACTCTGATTTTCCAGTTATGTTTTTCAATGATACTTTTTGCTATAGGAAGTCCTAGCCCTGTTCCTTGGATTTTAGCACTTACTAATGGATTAAATATACTTCCCAAGAAATCTTCGTCAATTCCTACTCCATTATCTAAAAAACTTATATTTACAGAACCATTTTTATTTTTGTCTATGGAAATTCTTAAACCATTATCATCTTTTTCATAATCTATATTTTCTATAGTATTTTTTATAATATGCCTAAAGACTCTCTTAATTCTCATTTTATCAAATATTAAATAACAAGGTTCTGAGGGTTTATCAATTTCTAAATCTTCCAACTCAATATCATCCTTGAATTCATCTAAAACTTCGTTTATCGTTTTTGTTATGTCTTCTTCAATATATTGATAATTTCTATTCTCTTCTTCTGCATAATCAACTATTTGAGAAGATAAATCTAGAACTCTTTCTGAATTAGTTATTATATTATTCATGTAAGTAACAAGTTTACCATCTTCTGAATATTTTTCTTTAACAAGACTTGCAAAACCTTTAACTCCTACTATAGGAGTTCTAAGTTCATGAATAATTGCTTTGGCAAAGGAGTTTAATGTTTCACTAGAACTAGCCTTAGCTCTCTCTTCCTCTAGCTTTTTACTATGTAGATAAATTCCTAAGTTGGCAGAGATAATTCTTAACGCTTCTTTTTCTATCTCATCTACATTTTTTTTCTTTCTTTCATTCTCCAAGACAATTAATCCAAACTTATTATCACTATATCTTACTGGTATTACTGTAACTCTAAGTAGTTTTCCAAAAAGCTCTCCATCTTCAGTTGTTAGCTCTTTATCATAAAAACTTTCGTTATTTTTAAATGCTCTAGTTAATATATTATTTTTTTCCTCTTTTATCCTTATTCTGTTACTCCAAATCTCTTTAGCTGTTACTCTATTTTCTTTTTCTTCTGTATAATTTTTCAAATTATAATAGTAATTAGTACAACTAAGAACTTTGGTATCTTCATCATGTTGGAAAAAATAAGCCTCTTTATACCCTAGTTTTATTTTATTAACAAGAATAAGAAGGATATAATAAATTGCAGTTACTTTATCTTGTTCTTTATAAACTACTGTAATAAGTTTATCAATACTTTGAAGCATTTCTAATAATGAATTAAGATATATATTTTTTTCCTCTAACTCATTATAAAGTTCTGAATTTTTAATAGAGTTAGTTAGATTATTAGATATTTTATCAAGTATATCCTTAGGTAAATCTCTAAAAAATCCTTCTGTCTTACTTTTAAGAATCATTACGCAATTATTATTTGCACCATATTTAAAAGGGATTACTAATCCAGATTTTACTTTTTCTCCAAAATATTTTTTACATTTATAAGTATTTAACCTTACAATTCTTCCTGTATTAGTTACAGGGTCAAGGTATCTAGACTTAAATAACCTATCATTTCTTTCTTCTTTTTCTATATGTCCCTCTTGGAAAATAACACCATATTTTTTTTCTCTTTTCAAAAGTACTAAGGCACTATCAAAATCAAATAGTTCTTTAATTCTTTTTAAAAGTATAAAAAATATTTTCTTGGTATCTAAAGTGGAGCTTATTTCCCCTTGAATTTCACTTATACTTTCTACAAGTTCTCTTTCTTTTTCAAGAGTTTCATTGGCTCTTTGACTAAGTTTAATTTTTAATTGATTCTCAATCTTTATCATAAGCTTATCTTTTGATATTGGTTTTTCTACTATATCATTTATTCCCAAATCAAAAACATTAAGTTCTTCTTCTACCCGTTTCCTATTATTTATAAATATAATCGGCAGTTCCTTTGTATCATATTTCTCTCTTACCCACTTAATTATTTTGTAATCACTTATAAAATCTCCAAAAATATCCATAATAAGAATATCGTAATTTTCTTGTTCTAGATATTTCCCCATTTCTCCTTTAGTTTCCACTATTCTAATTCCAAAATCCTTATCTTTAAGAAAATTAATAAGAACTTGGCAATTAAAATAATTATTACAAAAAATCAGTATCTTTTTATCTCCATAAACTGTATCTAATGTTACTTCTCTTTTTAGTTCATCAAGTTTCTCTCTACTTCTATCATTTATACTTATTGCGTCTTTTAACACAAAACTTATTCTTGTTCCCACATCTTCCTTAGACCAAAGTTCTATTTTCCCACCATGAAGTTCAACTATTTTTTTTGCCAAAACAAATCCAAGTCCAATGTCTTCAGGTTCAGACTCATCTCTAAAATAACTTTGAAGGCTCAATAGTTTATCTACAGAAATCCCTCTTCCTCTATCACTAATATTTACTCTTAACACTGTTCCTAAAATTATTGCACCTATCTCTATTTCACTAAAATCTTCACTATTTTTTACCGAATTTTCCAACAGATTTGTAATCAATAAAAACAGTTTCAAACTATCTCCATTTATGTAAATTCTTTCGGATATCTGATTTTCTACTGACAAATTTTTGTCTCTTATTTCATTACTAAGAACAGTTATTGACTCTTCTACAATTCTCCTAAGATTTATACTTTGCTCTATTTTTATACTTTCATCATCAAGTATATAATAATCATTTAATCCCTTTGTAATAGCAAGAAGTCTATTAGAATTTTCATAAACAATTTTCAATTCATCTTTAACATTTTCTTCAATATCTTTATTCTTTATAAGTTCTTCACTTATTCCTACAACATTATCTAATACTTCTTTGAATTCATAAGATTTTTTTAGTAAGAATTCTGTCTTTATTCTATTGATAAAATTAAGATTTCCAGAAAGTCTATTAATTTTTCTAACTAAGGGTTTTAACTCATCTCTGTTTTCCAAGAATATTTTCTTCCCAAATTTCCCCTTTGAGAGGTCATCTATAACTCCAAAAACTTCATCTAGTGGATCATAGATATTTTTTAGAAATAACACTATAAGCCCCAATGTAACTGCATAAAATGCAAAACTAAATAATATTACATAAATTTTAGCTGTCTTAAAAAAGTAATCACTATCATCTGATAAGCTAGAATCCAATTTGCTTAAAATACTTATATCTACTTCATAAATTATATATGCAATAAACTCATTTTTTTCATTATAAATAGGAATATACACCCTATACAAATCATAGGGAACCCCACTTTTTTCTATAAATTTGTCTAGTTTTCTTGTTTCAAACTTTTCTTTTAAATTTTTATTATCCAAACTAGAAATAGGCAAAACTTCTCCCTTTTTCAAGAATTGTCTTCTAATTTTTTTTATAAAATCTTTATCTATTCTATCTCTTTGTTCCAAATAGTATTCTTTATCATCTATTACAACTTTTTTAACAGACAAAAAAATCAGACTATCTGTATACTCTGTTCTATTAGTGACTATTGTATTGTATTCATCTTTTGGATATAATTTAATGCTTCTAGTTGTATACTCATCCAACTTCATATTAGAAAGTTGAGTTTTATTTAAGAAAACTGTCTCAGTTGGTATATGATTAATATCATTCTGATTTCTTTCTCTTACTTTTTCTATATAACTAAAAACTTCCGCTTCTATATCTTCCTCAAAAATTTCAACTCCTGCATTTAGTTGCTTTTGAGATTTTTCCAAAATATAATCATAAAAAACATTAATTCTATAATTAACAAAAAAAAGAATTATGGTTAATAAAGAAAATGTAAATACTGAAAAAGATATAAGGGTTCTTTTATAAAAATAGCTTCCTCTCATAATTCCTCCTTGGTATTATTTACTAAATAAATCTCTATACTCTTTTGCTGTTAATTTATTACTTTTTATAGATTTGGTGTCTACTTTTAAATTTCTTACACTACTTAGCAATGAGTTGCTACTATTAATGTGAGTTATACATATAGCAAGGGCATCTGCTGCATCATCTGGTTTTGGTATTTCAGAAAGCCCTAAAAGCTTCTGAACCATAATTTGAACTTGTTTCTTTTCAGCTCTTCCATAACCTGTTATACCCATTTTTATCTGAAGTGGCGTATATTCTGATATATTTAGCCCTCTTTGTGTAGCTGCTAAAAGCATTACTCCCCTTGCTTGACTAACACTTATAACTGTTTTATTGTTCTTGAAATAAAATAGTTCTTCAATTGCTACTGCATCAGGTTTATAAATATCTATAATTTTATTAAGTTGCTCATATATACTCATTATTCTATTATTCATCTGTTCATCTTTATGTGTATAAATACAATCATAATGAACCAGTTTCATTTTTTTATCTACATAATCTACTATACCAATTCCTACTATTGCCGTTCCTGGGTCGATTCCTAATACTCTCATATACCCCTCCACTCTAAAGATTAGTTTAACATAATTTTCATCTTTTTCCTAGTTTAGATAGTTTTAAATTTTTTAAAAATTTAAAAGGATTTTTAAAAAACTTGTTGTATAAAAAGTTGAAAATTATTTTTTCAGGAGGTTAAAATGCAAATTGCCGAATATCTCAAAGATATTAGTAATCATTCTCTTTTAACCAGAGAAGAAGAATGTGAATTATCTGTATTGGCCACTAATGGAGACGATAGTGCCAGAGAAAAACTTATCACTTCTAACTTAAGGCTCGTTGTCAGTATTGCTAAAAGATATTTTCATTTAGGTATGCCTTTACCAGACCTTATTCAAGAAGGTAATATAGGTCTTATTAAAGCTGTCGAAAAGTTTGACCCTACTATGGGAAAACGATTCTCTACTTATGCTACTTGGTGGATTAAACAATCTATACTTCGAGCACTGACTACAACAAAAGGCATGATGAGATTTCCTGCTTATGTCCATGACAATATATCAAAAATATCAAAATTTGTACAAGAATATAAATCTATCCATGAACAAATACCAAATGCAGAAATTATTGCAGAAGGTTTAGAATTTAAAGCAAAAGACGTAAAAAAATACTTAGATTTGATTAATCAAAGTTTTATTTCCCTAGAAGATACTTATAGTGACAATATGTCGCTACATAATTTAATACCTGACGAATCTTATTTTGAAGATGAACTCTTTATTGAATGTGAATATTCTGAACTAAGAGCATTACTCAA
>JAGNSM010000027.1 GCA_017988045.1 Fusobacteriaceae bacterium | reverse complement strand
AAACCATTCCTTCAATTAGTTCATCAAATGGAATCTGTGAGTTTATCGTTTTTTCTTTATCCATTTAATTCACATCCCTTGTTAACTTAACTTTTTCAACTTAATCTTAAAACTATAACTGAACTTACTCAGTATCTAAAAAGGATTGACAAGGCTTCCTTATCCTACGGGTTTAGGTAACATCCTTAGACACATAACTTCAGAAATATATTTCTGCATAATAAAAAAATTATTATTTCATTTTTATCTTCTTTTCATCATACATATGATAGTATATTTTTGTATTTCTGTCTAGAATAAAATATTTATAAATTTTTAATTTGTATGATTTCCATATTTTTTTCAATAAAAAGACAGCTATACGCTGTCTAAAAAATTTAAATCTTTAATAATTAATGCTAAATTAGTATCTTCAGGAAATATCATTTGTAACCCTTCTAATACTTCTCTATTTTTTTCCAATCTATCTTTATACAATGAATATTCAACTTTATACAAATTCTCATCCTTTTTATACTCTAGCAAATCTTTTTTTATTTCATTCAGTTCATTAATATAGTGATCCTTTTTCTGGACTAACTCTCTTTTCCCTATTTTTTCTTTCAAATAAAGTTCAATATCATGCCAGCTTAAATGTGATTTTTTTGCCATAGTAACACCTCATTTGTATTTTATCTTTCAAATAAATTATAATTCTTTTTCTTTTCCTAAAAAGTTATAAACTATAAATTTAGGCATTAATTTTAAAAAGTAATAAGCAATTTTATTTATAATTCCTGGTACCAAAATAATTTTTTTATTATCTATATTTTTCATAGTATACTCTACTACTTTTTCTGATTTCATCCATTTAAACTTATTTTTCTTACTCTTAATATCCTTTTCATTTCTATGAAAATCTGTATAAGTAAACCCTGGACATAGAACCTTTACTTTAACATTGTTATTTTTCAGCGAAAAATTTAAAGCTTCGCTAAAAGTAATTAAAAAACTCTTTGTACTTGCATAAATATGATTATAACTTGTCGGCAAGTATGCTGCCATTGACGAAGTATTAATTATATAAGAATCCTTCATTAATGGAGCAATTTCATAACACAATCTAATTACACTATTAATATGTACATCTATCATTTTCAAAGATTCATCTAAAGTTCCTTCAAAAAAACTCATTTTATTTCCATAGCCTACATTATTTATTAAAAATTTTATATTTTTCCCCTTAGCATTCTCTAGGATAGAATTCAATGTCCCGTGATCACTAAACTCTCCTATTACCAAAATAATATTTATTTTCTGTTCTTTTTCCAATATATTTTTTAATTCGTTTAATTCTTTTTCTCTTCTACCTGTCAAAATCAAATTATAACCTTTTCTAGCTAAAGTTATTGCAAATTCTTTTCCGATTCCACTAGTGGCTCCCGTTATTAATGCATATTTCATTTTACTTCCTTAAATTCAAACACATAATATTTTTTAGATATATTTGATTTATTTTCTCTGAAATAGGCAACTCTATTTTCAATTATATTATCAGAATTTGTGTCTGCAAAAAGCTCTATTTTCAAAGATGTTTTCTCAATTTCAAATCCTTTATAATTGAAGTTTACTAGGATTTTTTTATTATGTGTATCTTCTTTAATATGAGTAATATCATAAACAAACTTTTCATCAATAATATTATCATCTTTAAGCCCTAATAAGCTTATTCTTAAATACCCATTTTTAAAACTCTTTAATTCTTCGTTGAAAACGACATTTAACTTTACTGAATTATTATAATAATATTCTCTCTTATCAATATTGCTACAAGCACTTAAAAATAAAAGAATACATAAAAATATATTTTTCATTACAACTCCCACACTAGACTTATTAGTAACTCCTTAGATTCCTCTAAAATTTCGAGTTCCCTTTTTTATACTTGAACAGCCGACATTTTATTGAATTATCTATACTATAATTCCCTTATTCCTATTTAATTATCTTTCCCATATTTCCATTCCACATATTTCAAATAAATTTCGTCTCTTTTCTCATTTAGTTCATCTGTAATTATCGGATTTTTTTTCCCTATAATATTTATTTTGCTTTCATCTCCAGTTTCCATATACTGTCTCATACCTGAGGAATTTATCCAATAATATATACCCCAATTTCTTAAATTTAACTCTTCAGTATAAGGAAAAACTTTATAGTTTATATAAAAAAGTTTCTCATCTTTCATAATGAAATTATTCGGAAAATAGTCAATGTTTAGATTATCTGAATTTAGCAATTCTGCATATCTTAAAAGTTCTAAAAAATTATCTTTTGACAACCCTCCATCTCTAATAAGTCCCAATATATCTTTACCCTCTAAATATTCTTTTATAACTATATTTTCTTCCCTATTATAACCTGTCATTTTAGGAATATAAATACCCAATGACTCCAATCTTTCATATGAGTATAACTCTTTATCTATTTCAAACTGTCCTTCTTCATCAATTTTATTTATTAATTCCTTAATTACTACTTTAGAAGACTCTTTTGTATATAAATAAAAAATCCCATTATTCACTCTATTTAGTTCTTTCACCAAAATATAAGTTTCAACTTGTTTTGTTAATTCATTAAAAATCTTTCTTTCCATAAAGGACCTCCTATACAGATAATTAGTTTTTTCACATTTTTCCTATACTATAAATATACTTTATTTTATCAAAAAAAACTAGTTTATGTGAAAATTTATTTAATTGTTTAATTTCTATTGCTTTTTTAAATAGTTTAACATAGAAAAATGATATACTACATATATGAAAAAAGTATATCTCATAAATATTTTTTTCTAATTTTAGTATTTTATTGTTGACAATATTTGTATTTTAGTATAAAATAAATTTTGTAGTAATAACCCGCAATACCAATTTGTTTTATTACCAAATTAAACCCACAAAGGAGTTAACACTCCAAAAACACTCTTATTACCCTTTTTTATTTATAACTTCCACAAGATAATAAAAAAAAGAGTGTTAAAAAAAAGCAGGAATTTATTCCTGCTTCCCCCTTTTTTTGTGCATAATTTTATAATGACTTCTTGTTTCTTCCTCTATTTCAAATCCTCTTTTACTATAGAACTCCAAAGCTTTTTTATTGCTTTTAAATACATATGCTATCAAGTCTTTTTTAAAATATTCAGACCTTTTAATAAGCATTTCTAGCAACATACTTCCAACTTTATTTTTCTGATATTTTGGCAATATTAAAAGTTCATGTAGATAAACTCTTTCATTATCTTCATTCCATGAAAAAATTCCAATCATATCTTCTTCCAAACAAATTATATTATATTTTTCTCGTAACATGCTTTTTTCCAAAAATATCTTTTGAAAATTTAAATCCCAAAGTCCAAGATGCTTTTTAACATAAGACTTATTTATTTTTTCTTGTACATATAACATAAATTCAACGTCATACTCAGTAGCCATCCTCAGTCTCATATATACTCCTACTATTTATCAAATAAAGAATAAAGTTCAATACTATTAAGTAAAATAATTTTTTTCTTTTTAGGAATTATATTCCCACCTCTACCTCTTTTAGTAACATAATTTCTATTGTCATTATTATCATAAACTTCCTCTTCCCCCACCCCTTTAATTACAAAAGACCTTGGAAAAGAATCCTTGTTTGTTAATTCTAATTTAAATATTCCATACTTCTTATCATTCTCTTCAAATCTAAAATTTTCTTCAAAAGAAGTTTCTAAATCCCACATTTCTCCATCACGACTAGCAACTAATTGGACTTTATCAACTCTTTCTAAATCAGCTATTGTATAAATACTATAGAAATTTGATTCTTCTGTATCACTCCATCTATAGTCCACTGCTAAAAGCTTTACTGTTAATCCTTTTTTATCTATTTTTTTACCTATTATATGTATATCTTTTTCTTTAATTAAAGTTTTCATAAAATCACCTCAATCAATATTAACCCTTTTTTTTTAGAAATTCAAATGTTTTTTATAATTACAGAAAAAAAGGCAACTAACGTCGCCTTAGATTAACAATTCTTTTATATCTTCATTTTTAAAATCTAAATCATGAACAGAATTAATATATCTTATTGTTCTAGTTTTACCTCTAATCAATAATGTTTGAGTTCTAACTATATTTCCTTGTCTTTTAACACCTTCTAATAAATCACCTTTTGTAATTCCTGTTGCAGAAAAAATTACTTCATCGTCTTTAGCCAAGTCATCTAATTTTAATACTTTTGTCAAATCAATTCCCATTTGCTCACATCTTGCTCTTTCATAATTAGATATTTTATCATTTTCTAAAGTAATTCCTTTTACTTCACTTCTTAACTTTAGTCTAGCATTCATATCTCCACCAAGTGCTCTCATTGCTGCTGCTGATATAACACCTTCAGGAGCTCCTCCTACACCATATAATATATCTACTTCTGAATCAACGACAGCACAAAGAATACTTGCTGCTACATCTCCATCTGGCATAGCAAAAACTTTTACCCCTAATTTTTGTAAATCAGCTATTACATCTTTATGTCTTGGTTTATCTAATATAGCTACAGTAAGCTCAGATATTGGTTTTTCTAATGCCTTTGACACATTCTCTATATTTTCAAGCAATGATAAATTTAAGTCAATTACTCCTTTTGCTCCAGGTCCAACTATAAGTTTTTCCATATACATATCAGGGGCTTTTAAGAAACTTCCTTTATTTCCTACAGCAAGAACTGCAATTGCATTTGCCTGCCCTTGAGCAGTCATTCTTGTCCCTTCTACTGGGTCTACTGCTATATCTACTGCTTCTAGTCCACAAGATATTTCTTCCGTTTTCCCTACTTTTTCACCTATATAAAGCATTGGAGCTTCATCTATTTCACCTTCACCAATTACTATTTCTCCATCAATCTCAATTTGATTAAGTATAGTTCTCATTGCGTCTACAGCTGCTTGATCTGCTGCTTCTTTATCTCCTCTACCAACCCATTTGTGTGCCGCTAATGCCGCTGCTTCTGTTACCCTTGCAAATTCAAGTGCTAATTCTCTTTTCATTAAAAGTATCCTCCCAGATATATAAAAATTTAATTGTTTTTTTTCTCCATTATTCGATAAACTTCTTCATCGGCTTTTTTCATATTTAAAACTTCTCTTGCAATTTTTTCAATCTCTCTAGGATCTTTCAAATTATTGATTCTTTGAACCATATTTTTCTCTACAACCATCAAGTCATTATTAATTTTTTCATTTGCATCAATTTTTTTCTTCATTAACGCTATATCTTTCTTATTTTCATAAATTCCCTCAGAAATCCCTATCAAAAAATATATTAATAAGCATATTGAAAGAGCTTTTATTAAAAGTGAGATAATTTTATTCATTTGCTGCTTTCCCCTTTTTTGTCATTAAATCAACTAAATCCATGACTCTTTGAGGATTTTCTTTTGCCATAACATCTAGAATAAGCGCAATTTTTTTATTATCCATTTTTTCAAATATTCTTGCTATTGTTGACAAATTAGATTTTAATGCAATCTTAGCTACAGCTTCTGGAGTCATTGATGTATAAATACTTGCAAATCTCTCAACATTGTTTTCACTTGCATTATAATCGCTTGATATTTTATTTACTTGTTCTTCATAAGTCTTAAGTTTTGTTTCCTTTTCTACTAAAACTTTTTCCATATCTTTTAGTTTAACTTGTAATGTTTCTAGCTCTTTTTCCCTTAATGCTATATCTTGTTCTTTAAGATCTAATTGTTTTCCTCTTTCTTCTAGTATATTTCTATACTTATTCATAGTTTCTTTAATTCTTTCTTCTTCATCAAGATGCTGATAATAGCTGTATTCAACATATTTTCCAATATAAGGAACCCGCGCTAATGCCGATTCTCTTGGAACTATTTTACTAAAATTAATAATTCCTAATATATCAAAAAAAACTACTGATCCTATTACTGTCAAAAAAAATACAATTAATAAAACTATTGTTAAAAAAAGATTTCTTATGTGAGGATTAAGACCTTTTTTCTCTTTCTTCATATGAATTTCTCCTATTGTTATACATACTGTTTGATAACTCATCTATAAATTTTTGTTCTTCTTTTATTTTTTCTAGCCTATAAATCTCTAATTTTTTTTCTTTTAATTTTTCTAAAACTTTTTTTTCTTTTCTACCTTCAACAAAATTATCTTTTGCTTGTTCTGTTAGTCTATGCCACTCACTTACTATTCCTTCTTGATTTTTTTTATCTCTCTTAATTTTTTTCAAATATGTTTCATAATTTTTTAAAGAGATAGGATTTAAAGTACCAGTTCTTAAACTATTAAATTCATGTATTGTTTTATCTATTAGTTTACTGGCTTCAACTAGAATCTCTTTTTCTTGATCTAATCTATTTTTCTTTAATAAAAACTCTTTTTTCAATCTATCTTCTTCATCTTCTCTATGTTCTAAAGCCTTTTGCAATCTAAAAATAAACATAAAGCCTCCAAATTATTCAAAGATTTTTTTTAGTTTTTCTACAGTTTCATAAAATTCACTTGGTTCATAAATTCCCTGACAAAGTAACTCGTTTACTTCATTAATTTTTTCCAACGAATAATCTATTTTAGGATTACTCCCTTGTTTATATGCTCCAATATTTACCAAGTCTTCAGCTTCACGATAAATAGCTAATACTTCTCTTAGTTTTCTATTAAGTGCATTATGTTCATCTGACACTATACTTGTCATTACCCTAGAAATACTTCCCAAAACATCTATTGCAGGATAGTGGTTTTTACTAGCAATATCCCTTGACAAGACAATATGCCCATCTAGTATCCCTCTAACTGTATCAGCTATTGGATCATTCATATCGTCTCCATCAACTAAAACAGTATAAATTCCTGTAATATTTCCTTTATCTGAGTTTCCAGAACGCTCTAAAAGCTTTGGTAACTCTGCAAATACACTTGGAGTATAACCTCTAGAAGCAGGTGGTTCTCCTACAGCTAGTCCTACCTCTCTCTGTGCCATGGCAAACCTTGTTAGTGAGTCCATCATTAACATAACTGAATATCCTTTATCTCTAAAATATTCGGCTATTGCTGTTGCTACACTGGCTCCTTTTAATCTTACTAAGGCTGGTTTATCTGAAGTTGCAACTACAACTACGGTATTTTTCATACCTTCTTCACCCAAATCTTTTTCCAAGAACTCTTTTACTTCTCTTCCCCGTTCACCTATTAAGCCAATTACATTTATATCAGCTGATGAATTACGTGAAATCATTCCAAGTAAAGTTGATTTCCCTACTCCAGAACCTGCAAAAATTCCAACTCTTTGCCCTTTTCCAAAAGTAAGGCATGAGTCTATTGCTTTAACCCCAATATTTAGAGGTTCTTTTATCATCATTCTTTCAAGAGGGTCTGGTGCTACATTATCTATTGTAACATATTTTTCCATATCTATGGGACCTTTTTTGTCGATTGGATTCCCTAAACCATCTAATACTCTTCCTAACAGCCCTTCACCTACAGGAACACTTAAAGTCCTTCCACTTGGAGTAACTTCACAGCCATGACCTATTCCTTTCATGTCCCCTAAAGGCATTAGTAATACTCTATCATTATGAAAACCTACTACTTCTGCATCTATATAGTCATTAGAATTAAGTAATTTTATATAACAGTGTTCTCCTAAATGCACAAGGGGCCCTTCAGATTCAATTGTAAGCCCTACTACTCTAACAACTCTTCCTTTTGCTTTGATGGTATCTATTTCTTTTATTTTTTTTTCTAGTTTTTCAAAGTCGATTAGCATTTTTACTCCTCAATAAGAGCATTAAAAACTATATCTAATTGGTTTTTTATAGTAGCATCTATCTTTCCTAGTTTTGTCTCAATTATACATCCACCAGGTTCTACAGTTCTATCTTCTATAATATCAATAGTTTCTATTCCCTGAAAATTATTTTTTAGTATATCTTTTATTTCTTTTCCAAAACTAAGTTGTTCCCAATTAACAAATATTTTTAATTCTTTATTTGACTGAGCCTTTTTCATGGCCTCAACTAAATTTTCAAACAAAACTTCCTTGTCACTCGCTTCTTTTTTTATAATCTTTTTAGCTATTTCAAATGATAACTTTATAATTTCTGACTTATTATCTTGAAAAATCTCTCTTGCCTTAATACTAGATTCTGTCAAAACTTTATTTGCACTAATAAGCACTGCATCTACATCTTCTTCCATTCTTTGCATTGCTTCTTGCTTCCCTCTATTAAAACCTTCTTCCCATGCATTAGCTTTAATATTATTTACCTCACTATTTGCATCATTTATAGCATTTTCAAGAATCTCTTTTGCTTTTTTTTCAGCATCTTTAATAGTCTTTACTGCTTCTACCTGAATATTCTCAAGTTCTACTCTTTTATTTTCGATTATATTTTCTAATCTCTCTGTTTCACTTTCAGTTTCATATTCCATTTTTTCTTCATGTTCAAAAAAGAGTTCTTCACTCTTTTCTTGAATTTCATCTAAAGTTTCAAACTCTTTTTTTATATTTTTATTATTCTCTTCCACTTTATTTCTATCTGTAGATATTACAACTGATTTAACGTTTTTATTAATAAGATTACCTTTAATTACATTAAACAATCATCTCATCCTCGCCTCCTCTGGCGATTACAATTTCTCCTGTTTCTTCAAGTTTTCTTATAACATTAACAATTCTTTGTTGTGCTTCTTGAACATCTTTGACTCTAACAGGTCCTGCAAACTCCATATCTTCACGCAACATATCTGCTGCTCTTTTAGACATATTTTTAAAGACTTTTTCTGATACATCTTCTGATGACCCTTTAAGTGCAAGTGATAAATCTTTTGATTCAACAGATTTAAGAACTTGTTGAATTGCTCTATCATCAAGTAAAATAACATCTTCAAATACAAACATTCTTTTTCTAATTTCTTCTGCAAGTTCAGGATCAGTCTCAGATAAAGACTCGATAATTGTTTTTTCTGTCCCTCTATCAACATTTGCAAGCATTTCAATAAGAGTATCTAAACCTCCAGCAGATGTATAATCTTGTCCAACTACTGTAGATAGTTTTCTCTCTAGTACTCTTTCAACTTCCCTAATCATTTCTGGAGAAGTTCTTTCCATACTAGCTATTCTTCTCGCTATATCTATTTGCTTCTCTTCAGGTAAGTTCCTAAAAATTTCTCCAGCTTTATTGGCAGGAAGGTATGAAACTATTAAAGCAATAATTTGTGGATGCTCTCCCTGTATAAAATTAAGTATTTGTTCTGATTCTGTTTTTTGTATAAAATCAAATGGTCTAACTTGTAAACTCGATGTTAATTTAGTAATTATTTCAACAGCTTTTGACTCACCTAATGCAGATTGTAATAACTCTCTTGCATATGTAATTCCACCTTGTGCCAAGTATTGTTGAGCAAGCATAAGTTCATTAAACTCTTCAAAAACTCTATCCTTCATTTCTGAACTTACTTTTGTTGTTTTAGCTATTTGCAAGTATAACTCTTCTATTTCTTCACTCTCAAGATATTTAAAAACTTCTTTTGAAATATCTTGTCCAAGAGCAATAAGCAAAATAGCTGCTTTTTCTTTTCCTGTTAACTTATCTGCCACTAATAATCCCCTACTCTTCCCCTAACCAATTTTTAATTAAAGCTGCAACTTCGTCAGGTTTTTGTCTAGCAATTTGTTTAATTTGATTTTCTTGATCAAGTCTTTCTTGATCTTCTACACTTACTTTATCTTCTAACTCAAACTCTTCTAATTGAGGTAGTAACTCTTCAATTGCTTTAGCCTCTTGCATTCTAAGTTTTCTTGCTTCCATTGCTCTGTATACAAAGTAACCTATAATAATTAATAATAGCACTCCTATTATTCCTGCTGCTGTTCCATAAATAATTTTTAATTTTTGTGCTTCTTTTTCAGCTACTAAATCTAGTTTACTTTGAAGTTCATTATTAAAAGGAATTACCTCTACGTTAATAGTATCTCCTCTTCTTGAGTTAAACCCAACTGCACTTTCTACTATTTTCTGAAACTGAGTTTTATCTGCTGCCGTTACTTCTTTATCTTTGAAGTAACTAGAATCTTTATTTAACGCAAGTGAAATAGTCATTCTCTTTATTTGTCCCAAAGATTTTTCATAACTTGCATTTTTCTTATCTATCTCATAATTAATCACATTTTCATTTTTATCATATTGACTATTTGAGTTTTGTCCTTCTACCCCTACATATTCTGGAATGTTAGTTGTAGTTCCCGCAACACCCTCTGCAGGATTTATTGCACCATTAGATGCATTATAATTTTCTGCTTTGTTTTGTGTGCTCCTAACAAGTCCTTGAGCCAACTGCTCTCCATTAACTGTTGGTGTTGTAAATGTTTCTTGCGTTGAAGTTTCTTTGTCAAAATCAAGCTCTACTGACACCTTTACTCTATAATTTTCAACTCCTAAAACACTTAAAACTCCATTTGCACTTTTCTCTAAGTTTTTTTCCATTTCTTTTTGCAAATCAATTCTTTTTTTACTAATTAAGTTTCCTTCGTTAGCTAACTCTACTCTATCTGATAGTATATTACCATTAGTATCCACTACTGTTACATCTTGTGCTGCCATTCCTTCTACTGAACTAGATACTAAAACTATTATACTTTTAATATTTTCTTCACTAAGTGTAGCCATTGGCTCTAATTCTAATAATACAGAACTTTTTGCCCCAACTTTTTCTTCAGCAAATGGCGAATCATTAGACGGAGTTATACTTACTGCCGCACTTTTTACCGATTCTAATGCTCCTATAGTTCTTTCCAATTCACCTTTTTGAGCTCTTAAATACATCATTTTTTTATCAAATTCAGTTGCCCCTATTTTAGCAGTATCAAAAATTTCAAATCCTACTGTTCCATTAGTTGGCATTAATCCTTCTTTACTTATATCTAATCTAATTCCATACTTCGCATTTTTATCTACTTCTATTGTAGATCCATCATTAGTAATTTTATAGTCTATAGTTTTTTTGTCTAAATATTCCTTTATTACTGCAGCATCCTTTGATTCTAACTCTGTGAATAAAGGCTCATAAACTACTCTATTATTCAAAATCGCTAAAAATATTATAAGCAAAATGGAAGCTATAGATACTCCGATTAAGGAAGCTTTTTGAACTTTATTAAAGCTCTGCCATACTTTATCAAAATTCTCTTTTAACTGCTTTAACCAATTATTCATCTAAAAATCCTCCAACTAAATTTGCATTCTCATGAACTCTTGATAAGCATCCATAAGTCTATTTCTTACTTCTGTAACAAACATTACAGAAAGTTCTGCTTTTTGAGAAGATATCATAACTTCATGTAAATTATCATTTTTACCTAAAATAAAATCCTCTGATAACTGATCTGATTCTATTTTAAGTTTATTCGCATCATCCAATGCATTTTTTAAAATGTCAGAAAATTTCCCATTATTTTCCTTATTTTGATTAGTTTTGTCTAGTGTGTTGTTTAGTGTTGTTATTCCTGTTCCATTATTTATTGAAATCATTTATTATACTCCTATTTCCCAATTTGAAGTGCTGCTGTTGCCATTGATTTTGCATTTGTTACTACTGTTGCATTTGCCTCATATGCTCTTGTTGCTGTAATCATATCTACCATTTCTTTTACTGTATTTACATTTGGCATTGCTACATATCCTTTTTCATCAGCATCTGGATGCTCTGGATCATAGACATAGTTAAATGGTGTTTTATCTTCTGCTATCTTAACAACTTTAACTCCACCTTTTAATATTTTAGTCCCATCTTTTGTTATATTCATTGGTACTATAAAATCCTTTTTTTCTTCTCCAAAAACAACCATTTTCCTTTTATATGCTCCACCATTTTCTGTTCTTGTTGTTTGTGAATTTGCTATATTATCTGCTATAACATCCATTCTTAAACGCTCTGCTGTAAGCCCAGAAGCGCTGGTATTCATAATGTTAAAAATTCCCATAATGCCTCCTATTTATTTCTTATTACACTTCTCAACAACGAAAAACTACTACTGATTTTATTTGTTGCAAACTGATATCTTATATTATTTTTAGTTTGTTCTACTTTTTCTTTTTCTATATCTACATTATTCCCGTCAAATCTCATAACGGTACTATTTTCTTCAATAAAGTTAGCTTCTACCCCATCTAACTTATTTTCTCTACCAATCTGAAAATGTTTTTCATCTGTTCTTTTTCCTATTATAGATGAACCGTCATCTCTTAGTGCTTTTTCTAAAAAAGATTCAAATTGAATATCTTTTCTTTTATAATTAGGAGTGTTAACATTTGCTATATTATTTGCTAAAGCTTCTGCTCTTTTACTGTAAGCATCTAGTCCTTTTTCCAGAACTTTCATATTACTATCAAAAAGTTTCATAATATCCTCCTATTTCTTCACACTAAGTTTTTCACTTATAAATACTATTACAAATCCCAAAATTAACGAAACTATATTTAGCAAAGCATTCTCAATTGCAAATCCTGGCCAAATTCCTAAAATTGAAGATAAAATCAATCCTAAAATAAAATATATAGTCCCATTTCTATAATGTTCAAATAAATAGCTTATTAACTTTGAACATAAAACTATTCCAAGAATTATTCCTATACCCACAAATATTAGTGGCATAATTTTTATTCCATTTATAAAAGAAAGTATATTGTAATATTCTCCCAAAATTAACAATAACATAGATCCTGATATTCCTGGAATTATCATTGCACCTGCACCAACAATGCCACATAAAAAAAGTTTGAAATAATACGAAAGACTGAACTCTGTCCTCAATCCATTTATTGTAGTAGGTTCTTTAAATTGTAATAAAAGCAATACTAAAAATATCCCAAGAACTAAACTTATTATACTAATTTTATCAAATTTACCTTTATTTTGTTTTAATACAATAGGTAAAGACGCTAAAATAAGACCTATAAAGAAAAAACTTGTAGGCTGTGGATGATTTTTGTATAAAATCTCAATGATTTTTGCGAAAATAAGTATTCCGCCTCCAACACCAATAAATAAAGGGGTTAAAAACCTTAAATATTCTTTTCTTTTTTCTCTATTACATATAAAGAAATTTCCTATGGAATCTGTTAGTTTGTCATAAATACCAAGTATAAACGCTATAGTTCCTCCAGAAACTCCTGGAATAATATTAGCAATACCTATTGCAATACCACTTAGAAATAATTTTAACATCTAAGTATTTTCTCCTTTTCTGTTTAGTTCTTCTATTTCTTTTATAAAAGACTTTACATCATTAAAATTTTTATAAACAGATGCAAATCTTACATATGCGACTTCATCTATCAGTTTCAATCTTTTCATAATAAGTTCGCCTAAAGCTTCACTTTTTACTTCACCATTGAAGTTGTTTTGTAACTCTTTTTCTACTTCATCCACAAGAGTTTCTAAAACTTCTAGTTGTATATTTCTTTTTACTGCTGCTCTCAAAAGTCCTTTCAAAATTTTATCTTTATTGAACTCTTCTTTTATCCCATCTTTTTTTACTACATAAAAAATATTTTCTTCCAATATTTCATAGGTAGTAAATCTTTTTCCACACTTCAAGCATTCTCTTCTTCTTTTTATTGAAAAGCCATTAGAATGGGCTCTTGAATCCATAACTTTACTATCATCACTTTTGCAGAAAGGACATCTCATGTTGGATTCACCTAGTTTTTTTCTTCAAAGTCAATAAGTTCTAATACTTGTTCAGGAGTTTTTGCTCCCAATAATTTTTCTCTAAAATCATCATTTCTAATAAGTCTTGATATTCTAGCTAAAATTTTCAAATAAGTTTGACTATTTTTTAAAGGTGATGCAAATGCAAAAAATAAGTTAACTTTTTCATCATCAACTGAATTAAAATTAACTCCTTGTTTACTTACACCAAAGGCAATAACCAAATCTTTTGCAAATTCTGTTTTTGCATGTGGAATTGCTACTCCTTTACCTATTCCTGTACTTCCCAACTTTTCTCTTTCTTTTAATGCTTCCAAAGTTTTATCTATATTATCTAATTTACCTGATTTTTCTAATAATTTTGTAAGTTCTACTATTGCTTCCGATTTATTTGTTGCTTTCATATTTAAATCTACTGATTGTACTGTAATAAATTCTGTAATTTTTTCTAAATTCATTTTTCCTCCCCAAGATATTTTAAAATATTTAATTCCAAAAACAAATTCTGATTCAAATAAGATTCTAATATATTTATAATTTTCAAAATTTCTTTATTATCAAATTTTAACTCATTTATACCTGCAATGTCAACTTTATTTAACTTTTGAATATACTTGTATTCTCTATCGTCAAGTCTAATTGAATATTGCTTTTTTTCATCTTCTAATATACCTTCTCTTAAATTAAAATAGCTTTTCCCTTTTATTTCAGGTTTTAATCCTTCATACACAATAATTTTATAAAAATAATAACTCAACATAACCAATATTTTATTTTTATCATCTGTTTCTTCAATATAAATTAAGGCATTCAAACTTAATTTGTATATTTTTTTTGCTTCTATATTCTCAAAAATTATTTTATCTATTAATCTCAAAATATAAATTGAAATTTCCAATTTAAAAAAATTACTCTTGATTTTTAAAAATGGATTTTTCAATTGTAAAGAAGTATTATAGTACATTTCACCTTTTTTTCTTAACTTATATATTCCTAAAACCAATGGGTCCGTTGCATAAATTTCACGATTTTTACTTTTCCGTATTCCTTTAATAAGTACTTTGATTTTCCCTCTATTTTTTTCAAATAATGTAATTATTCTATCGCCTTCACCTATGTCTAACTTTTCTATTACTAACGCCTCTACCTCGAACTCTTCCATAAGGTTTCCTTAATATTAATTAATTTTAAATACTTTGTCATCTATATTTTTATTAATTTTAACTTCGCTAAAAAGTAAAGTTGAATATAGATTTTTCCCTTCATAAACTTCTATTTTATGAGGAAACTTAACCCCATCTACCTTTTTGTAATCGTAAAAAACTATTCTAGTTCCATCACCTAAGTTCAGCTCTTTTACTTCGCTATTTTCAATTATCATAGGTTTTTTCCCAAGTTTTATCTCTTTTATTGCTTGTAATATATAATTTTCTTCTTCATCTATATCTTCTATAAATTTATCTTTTAGAAGAGGATAATACACTAACTTCTTTTTACCATTATAAACATATTTCTCACCAACATTAATTTTAGGACTCAGCATTTCTTTGTATGCTTTATCTGGATATTTCATGCTAAAACTATATGATTTTTCTTTTTTATTTTTATTTACAACTGTTTTTTCATTAATTTTTGCAGTCAAACTACTTATTTTAGAAAGAGAGTTTGAAAAAACAAAAGTATTTATTACTATCATTATTATTAATAACTTTTTCATAAGACCTCCACGATTACTTTAGAACCATTACCTCATTAAGTTCAAATATATTATAAGGTAAAACTAATTCTATCTTCTTAAATAAATCTTCTTTTTTAGTTTCCACTTTTGATACTTGTCCAATATAAAAATCTTTAGGATACAACTCTCCAATTCCTGAAGTATAAATTTTATCTCCATTTTTAATATTAGCATCTGTTTCTATATTTTCTATACTAAGCTTATTTGAATTATTTCCTTTTAGTATAGCAAGATGTTTCTGTCCACCTACCACTATGCTGGTATATTTTCCAGATTTAGAAATAAGCTCTACTATAGCTTTATCCTTATAGCTTTTCACTACTCTACCTAAAAGAATATCATTTTTTACTACACTTGCTCCTTCTCTAATCCCATCATCTGAACCTTTATTAATTATAAACTCATCATAGACACTTAGAGGATCTCTAAAACTAATATTTGCAACTACAAAATCTTTTTGTGCTGTTGTTTTTATATCAAGTATTGCTTTCAATCTATTATTTTCATTTTGTAAATCTTCTATATATTTATGATTTATTTTAAGATTAAAATTTTCTTTTTTTAATTCTTGATTTTCTTTCAAAATTCTATCAATATCTTGAAGGTTTTTTACTGTGTGTTTTGCTGTTTCTGTCCCTTTATATATAAGAATTTTTATTGGTAATACTAAACTATTCAACCCTGTTCTTATCATATTAAGCTGATTTTTTACTAGGAAAATTACAAAAAGAGTTCCAACTATTATTAAATATAAGTTTCTTCTCTTTTTTCTTTCTTTAAAATTCATTTTTTCTCCTTTTTTCATAAAACTATAAACATTATATAATAAACTGGACTTATTGTAAAGTTCAATATCTGTACCAAGTCTTATATTTTGGAACAAACCCCATTTTTTTATATAATTTCAGTGCTCTTTCATTTGTTTCCATTACTTGTAAATATGCTTTTTCAACATTAATCTTTCTAGCTTCAACTAATAAACCTTCCAAAATTTCTGTTGCATAACCTTTTTTTCTGTAAGTATCCTTTACATACACATTAAAAATTCCCATTCTATTTTTTTCTACAGAGCCCATTGCTACAGCTATTATTTCATTATTTATGGATTTATATACATAAACATTATTTTTATCATTTTTTTCTAGCAACTTTTTTAGTATATCTTTTTCTTCTGTATTTAAGTTATTCTCTGCTGTATAAAAATCATACCATTCTTTACTAAATCCCCAATTTATGCTTATACTTTTAAGATTATAATCTACATCTGTTAAGTCTATTTCTTTTACTGTAACCATGTCTTGTTTCTTTAAACCTTTTTTCTCTAAAAACTCATCTACCATTAAACTTACTTTTGTATCAATAAGTTTATAAATTATAGGAAGTCTTTTTTCTTTATATATTTTTCTACAGTACTCAAATTTTTCTTCAAGGTCAAAATAAGATTCATATAACGGATTTATACAGTTTGACCTTTTTGTATAACCCCTAGAAAATCTCAATACCCAACCATCATATGTCCTTTCTTCTATTGCTGGCCAAGTTCTCATTAACATTAGCTCTATATCTCTTGTTTCCACTTATCCTCCATTTTACATCTTCTAGCTTGCTCTGAAATTCCAATAGTTTGATTTTACTCGTATATAAATTTTATTCATCCCCCACCTATTGGTGTAAAAAGAAAGGGGATTAGAGCGGAGCTTGAGCCTCTTTCATCACCTTAAGGATTTAAAAGCAAAACCCCTTCTAAAACCAAGATTTTTTTTATTTATACTTAATGTATAAATTTTTGCAACTATATAAGTTGAAAAATGATTTGTAAATAAAACATTATTTCTTAGGGCTCTGCCCTAATACCCGTGAGCATCGGATGCTCAACCCCGTATATCTTAAGTTAAGTGTATTTTTTTAAGGTGTCCAGCAACCGTTGCTGGCGAGGTGCGGACGCGTAGTCCGGGAAATTAATTTATAGGTATAATTTAATTCGATTTATATAGTTAACATCTATTCCTAAACAAAGAAAATGAAGCGTTTACCGCTCCAATTCATTACTTATTTTTTTCTATTAATTTCCCATCATTCCAGTTTCCTTCAACAACTTCTCCATTTGAGTAAGTTTTTTTCCCTTTTCCTTTTATAATATCTTCCGAAAATTCTCCCTCATAAACAGTTCCAGTAATCCATTTAAAGATTCCTTTTCCTGTTCTCATATTATTCTTGAAATCTCCTTCATAGATTTCTCCACTTGCCCATTTATATATACCTTTTCCATTTAATGAATTGTCTAAAAATTCCCCTTTATAAGAACTTCCGTTACTCCAAAGATATTCTCCTTGCCCCGTTCTTTTATCTTTTAAAAAATCACCTTCATAAATATCACTATTATTATAAATAAGCTTTCCTTTCCCGCTTCTTTCTCCATTTACAAAAGTGCCTATATATTTATCTCCATTTTTATATACTATTGTTCCTATAGAAGGTGAATTTTCTAAAAATTTCCCTGTATATATATCTCCATTTGAGTATGTAAATCTTCCATCAGATAGTTTATCCCCTACAAATATTCCCTCATAAACATTTCCATTTTTGTATTCCAATTTACCTTTTCCAGATTTAAGATTTTTTATAAAATTACCTGTATACTTATCTCCATTTTTATATGTATACTCTCCCAAACCCTCTATTTTATTATCTTTATAATTTCCTATATAAATATCTCCATTTGAAAAAATGAATTTCCCATTATCTTTAAAATCATTTCTATAATTTCCTTCATAGATATCTCCATTTGAGAAAGTAAAAATTCCTTTCCCTTCTTTTTTACCTAAAAGAAAGTTACCTACATATTTATCTCCATTTTTATAATCAAATGTTCCCAACCCATCTAATTTTTCATTTTTATAATTCCCCTCACAAATATCTCCATTATAATACATAAACTTTCCACTTTTCATAAAACTCTTTTCAAATTCTCCTTCAAATTTGTCACCAGAAGCCCATATGTAAATTCCATGTCCTTCTCTTTTATTATTAGAAAAATTTCCTATATATTTATCTCCCTTTTTATAAATATACTCTCCTAATCCTTCTGCTTGACCATTTATAAATTTTCCTGTGTAAATGTCACCATTAATTAAACTTAAAGTTCCTTTTTCCCCTGAAAATTTTTGATCTATAAAATCTCCTATATAAACATTCCCTTTTTTATCTGTAAGTTTTCCTTTTCCTCTAATTTCTTCCTCATCCCAAGTCCCTTCATATATGTCCCCTGAAATAATATATTTTCCTAAACCAGTTTTTTTCCCTTCGATGAAATTACCAATATAAACATCTCCATTAGCCCAAGTATAAGTACCTTTCCCAGTTCTTTTGCTATTTTGATAATCTCCCTCATAGATATCTCCATTTTTAAAAGAATATTTTCCTTGTCCTTGCATCTCTCCATCTACATATTGACCTTCATAGATATCTCCATTTTTAAACACTACTTTCCCTTGTCCTTCAGATTTCCCTTTTACAAAATCTCCCAAATAAGTAGCTCCATTTTCATCAGTATACACTCCCTTTCCTGTATATTCTGACACTATATCTGATTTATTTAGTTTATTAATTAAGTCTTCTCCTAAAGATACAAAATTTAATATAGCAAACGTTCCTATTGTAAATATAATTTTCTCTGCTTTTCCCAAAGTAAGTCCCCCTTTATGTTAATGCATCTTTAATATTCTACTTTATTTTTTATACAAATGCAAAACTAATTGCGGTAAACTCTATGTTTTTTATATATTAATCTCATTTATAATAAAAAAAACTAGGATAAATTAATATCCTAGTTAAACTTTTATTACATCATTCCCATTCCGCCAGGCATTCCACCCATTGGATTATCTTCTTTCGGCTCTTTTTTATTTGCAACTACTACTTCTGTTGTAAGAAGTAATGCTGAAACTGAAGCTGCATTCTGAAGTGCTGATCTAGTTACTTTTGCTGGGTCTATAATTCCTGCTTTAACCATATCCACATATTCTTCTCTTGCTGCATCAAACCCTATTCCATGTTCAGAATTTTTGACTTTTTCTACTACTACTCCACCATCAAGTCCTGCATTTTCAGCAATTTGTCTAAGAGGCGCTAATAGAGCTTTTTTTACTATTTCTACTCCAATACCTTCTTCGCCCTCTAATACAAACTCCTTCATTTCTCTAGCAATTTCTACAAGTACAGAACCTCCACCAGGTACTATTCCTTCTTCTACCGCAGCTCTTGTAGCATTTAGTGCATCTTCTATTCTTAATTTTTTCTCTTTCATCTCTGTTTCAGTTGCAGCACCAACTTTAACTACAGCTACTCCACCAGCAAGTTTAGCTAATCTTTCTTGAAGTTTCTCTTTATCATAATCAGAAGTTGATTCTGAAATTTGCTTTTTAATTTGTCCAATTTTTGCATTTATAAATTCAGGATTTCCTGAACCATCAACAATTATTGTGTTATCTTTAGTAACTTTTACTTTTGAAGCAGTTCCCAAATCATGAAGAGTAGCTTCTTCAAGTTTCATTCCTTTTTCTTCACTGATTACTTCTCCACCAGTAATTACTGCTATATCATCAAGCATTGCTTTTCTTCTATCTCCAAAGGCAGGGGCTTTAACAGCTACTACATTTAGAGTTCCTCTTAATTTATTTACTACTAAAGTTGTAAGAGCTTCTCCTTCAACATCATCAGCAATAATAAGTAGAGGTCTTCCTGTTTTTACTAGCTCTTCTAATATAGGTAAAATATCTTTCATTACAGATATTTTTTTATCAGTTATTAGAATATATGGATTATCTAAGGTAGCTTCCATTCTTTCAGTATCATTTACCATATAAGCTGATAAATAACCTTTGTCAAATTGCATCCCTTCTACCACTTCTAAGCTTGTATCAAGAGACTTAGCCTCTTCTACCGTAATTACTCCATTCTCTCCAACCTTAGCCATAGCCTCAGCTATTAAAGCTCCTATAGCTTCATCTGATGCAGAAATCGAAGCAACTTGTGCAATCTCTTCATTTCCTTGTATTTTCTTAGCTTTAGATTGAAGATGTCTAACAGCTTCTTTCGTAGCTTTTTCTATACCTTTTTTTACAAACATAGGATTAGCTCCGGCACTAATCATTTTTAATCCTTCTTTAATCATTGCTTGAGCAAGGACAGTTGCTGTAGTAGTTCCATCTCCTGCAACATCATTTGCTTTAGTTGCTACTTCTTTTACCAGTTGAGCTCCCATATTTTCAAAGGGATCTTCTAGCTCTATTTCTTTTGCAATAGAAACTCCATCATTTGTTATTAGTGGTGAACCAAATGATTTTTCTAAAACAACATTTCTTCCTCTTGGTCCAAGAGTTATTTTTACGGCATTAGCCAATGTATCTACACCTTTTTCAAGTTTTTTTCTTGCTTCTTCATTAAACATTAATATTTTTGCCATTTATATAAACCTCCACAAATTAATTAATAGTTAGTAATTAGTAGTTAATAATGTTAAGTAACTCTGTGATTACCCAACTTTATTGCTATTTTCTAATTGCTAATTATTTTTCATTACTAATTTCTAATTCATAATTACTAATTGCTACTCTTCTATTACTGCCAATATTTTTTCTACATCTGCTATTAGGAATTTTTCATCCTTATCTTTAATTTCAGTTAATCCATACTTTTCATAAACAACTTTATCTCCTACCTTTAGGCCCTCAAGTTCTTTTCCTGTCCCAACAGCCACTATTTCACCAGTATTTGGTTTTTCTTGTGTAGCTGTTCCTGGAAGTATGATTCCTCCTTTAGTTTTCTCTTCAATCTCAACAGATTTTAATAACACTCTGTTTCCAATTGGTTTAATCGTCATAATGATACCTCCTAATTTTATTTTTATTAGCACTCTTTATTAAAGAGTGCTAACTACATGAATAATAACTTTTTTTTTATATGAAGTCAAGA
>JAGNSM010000026.1 GCA_017988045.1 Fusobacteriaceae bacterium | reverse complement strand
GCAAAATCAAACCTTTAGATGCTATATCTAGAGATTAGGAGGATAAAATGGGAATAATTTCGAAAATTAGTTTTAGAAATCTTACTAGACAAAAAAGAAGAAATATCCTCTTAGGATTTGGAATTGGGTTTGGAATGAGTATTTTGGTAATAGCTAACTCTTTTTCCAATGGACTTATGGATGTTCTTATAAATGATTTGATAAGCAGAGTAGCTGGACATATTCAAATAACTGGAAATGAAAAGAGTAAATCTGTATTTAGAGATAGACAAATGATAGAAAATATACTTGAAAAACATAAAGATATCATAATAAGCGCTGATGAAAGTGTGGGAACCTATACCAAAATTGTAGGAAATGGAAAGTCATTAAATGCACCTATAGTGGGAGTTAAGAATACTGAGGGCTTTTTTGGTGAGTATCTGCAAATAGTTTCTGGAGAGGTTTCTGACTTTGATACAGATACTTATGATTATCCTGTAGTTTTGTCTCCTGAAAAAGCAAGAAAGCTGAATGTTAAAGTGGGAGATACAGTAAAAGCAAGGTTTAATACAATTTCTGGACAAGTACAAGCAGTGAATTTACAAGTAATTGCAATAGCAACTACTAATAGTAGTTTTATGGATTTTGTTCTTTACATGGATGTCAATAAAATGAGAAAACTTCTGGGGTATAATTCTTGGGAGATAGGGCCAATACAGCTTACAATAAAAAATCCTAAGAAAAATGCTAAGATTTTGGCAGATGAAATTCAGAAAGAACTAGAACCAAAATTATTAAATATAATCGGAAAAAGTGGAGAACAAAAGTTAAGATTATATGGATTTAATAATGATAAAACAAGCAAGGAACTATTTTTTAAAAATATTAGTGTGTTAGAAGGAGATAAAAGTAAATATCAATCAAAAACAGGTGTTTTAATAAGTAAAGGATTAAAAAAGGAATTGGGTATTAATATTGGAGATAAAATTCCATTTGAATATAAATCAAAACATTTTGGAAATATTTCTGAAAACTTAGAAATTTCTGGAATATTTAAAGAAAATGGGAAATTTACGAAAGATATGATTATTGTTAATGCTGAAAAAATTTACAAATTATACAATGAAAATATGCCTTTAGAAAAAGAGCAAAATTATTTTGATAAAAATGATAGTTTTTATAATAGTATTGCAATGGAGTATAAACTTCTTGATAGAGCTGCTGATTCAGAAGGAAGAGAAAAAATAACTCGAACAGAGAAAACCTTTAAATCAGATAGAGCAAGATATTCAGTAAGTACAATGTATGAAACTGCAAGTCAGATTCTCTCTGTGGAATTTGCACTGTCCTTGATTACATGGGTAGTTGTTTTAATTCTTTTCTTTATTATACTAATTGGAGTAATAAATACTCTTAGAATGACTGTAAAAGAAAGAACAAGAGAAATAGGAACCTTGAGAGCTATCGGAATGCAGGCAAAAGATGTAAAGAATAGTTTTATTTTAGAAAGTATTTATCTTACAATTATTGCATGTATCGGAGGAGCCATTGTAGGTTATATTATTACAAAATTGTTAGGAACAATAAAATTTGATAGTAGCAATCCTTTATCATTTATCTTGAAAGATAAAAAAATATATTTCAAATTTGATTTTTTTGAAGTTTTGGTAGAAGGAATGATTTTAGTGATAATTACAGCATTTACAGCATATTTTCCATCAAAAAAAGCAAGTAAAATAAAGCCAAGCGATGCGTTAAGGCATATAGAATAGGAGAAAATCATGAAAAAATTACTAATTGTATTGGGACTTGTTATTTCGCAGATAATATTTGGACTAACTGGACAAGAAATATTAAAAAAAGTTGATGACTTAAATAGCTTGGAGTCTGATGGGACAGCAAAAGTAAAGCTAACTATACAAGAAGTTGGTCAATCATTGAAAACTCAGGAAATGTTATATTATAGGCAAGATAGCTCAGATTCATTTCTTATAGTTATTCTTTCGCCAGCTAATGAAAAGGGAAACGGGTATCTAAAAAATGGAGATAATATGTGGCTTTATAAGAAAAATACAAGAACTTTTCAGTTCATTAACAGTGATGAAACTATAGGAAGTTCAGATGCTACCGCAGATGATTTTGAAGAAAAAAAATTATCAGTGGAATATAACGTAGCAAAAGATAAAAGTGGAAAAGAGTTAATAGAAGAAACTACTTTGGGAGAGAGAACAGTTTACAAGTTCGAAGTTAAAGGGAAAAATAAAAATGTTAAAGACCCAAAAAGAATTTACTGGGTAGATAAAGAAACTTTCTTGCCTCTAAAAGTTCAAAACTTTTCGTTGTCAGGAACATTTATGGAAACTATAGAATTTGGAGCATATAAAAAGATTGATAATAGTTTTATGGCTACAAAAATTCGTGTAGTTGACGAATTTGAAAAGGGAAATAAGACTTTAGTTGAAATATCGGATATTTCTACTAAAAAAATCCCTTCTACCATATTTACAAAAGCTTATTTGGAAAATTTGAGTAAGTAGAGTTTGTTAAAAAACTTGAACGAATCACAAATTTCAATGTTATTAGCTTAAATTAATTTATTGTTTCAATTTGGGCGAACACAGAGGTTCGCCCCTACAAAAAAAATGAATCTGTAGGGTAGACTTTCGTGCAATGACATCAACTTAAGGATAAAAAAAAAACCCTCTAAATAGATCTGCATAAGAATAATCTAAGAGCTAAAGCTCCAAGATTATCTAATCCCCCTTACTTTAAGGTGGAGACTTTTTTGAGAATTTTGGAATCCTGTGGAAAGGTAAGGGAAACCGCTAACAAAGGTAAGAGTTACGAAACTTTAAAAAATTTGATAACTTTATACAAAGTAAGGTTTATTTCATTTTCTTAAGCTGATGATATTGGATTTCCTTGTTACCCTTAAATTCACAACCAAAGGTTGTTGGATGCTGAAAATAATAATAATTTCTATGATTTTATTTGCGTCCAAGTTCAGGTTGGTGTAGCAGTTAAGTCACAATTTTAAAAACTGTTTTTAATGAAGTAAGTCCTAAATAGAAAGAATGATTGCCTAAATACAGGAATTAGAGTAAAATATCTTGTATTTGGGCATATTTTTTTAGAGAATTATTTAATTTTGGAGGAAAAAGGTTGAGGTTAGAGAAGTATTTAGTAATACGTGGGTTGGGGAGCAGAAGAGTTATAATTGAAAAAGTAAAAAATGGTGATATAAGTGTTAATGGAATACAAGTTTTTGATGAAAGAATAGACGTTTATGAAGATGATAAAATTTTATATTTGGGTAACGAACTCAAAGAAAAAGAGTTAAAATATTTTGCCCTATATAAAAAAATGGGATATATAACTGCCATGGAAGATAAAAGACCTACTGTTGTAGAGCTTCTACCAGATTGGTTTGACAAGGATTCTTTTTTTCCTATTGGAAGGCTTGATAAAGATACAGAAGGACTTCTTATTTTTACCAATGATGGAGAGTTAAGTAGAACTATGACTGAGCCAGGAAGTGGAATAGAAAAAAAATATTATGTGGAACTTCTGTTCCCAATAAATGACGAAGAAATAGAAAGACTAAGAGAAGGAGTCAGTATTCCTGGTCATGAATGCCTCCCTGCCAAGGTAGAAAAAATCCATGAAAAAGCAGTATTATTAACTATTGTAGAAGGAAAATTTCATCAAGTAAAAAGAATGATGAAAAGTGTTAATAATAAAGTAACTTATTTAAAAAGAATGGCTTTTGGAAAAATGGAACTGGGAGATTTGGTAGAAGGAGAAATAAAAGAGATTACACTGAAAAATTTAATTTAACCACCTTATTTTATTAAGTTTTCATTGACATAGGTGAAAAAGTGTATTACTATTAATGTACAAAAAAATTGGAGGTCATGAAATGTTAAAAGTAAATGAATATTTTGAAGGTAAAGTAAAATCAATCGCATTAACTAACGATGGTGGGAAACAAACTGTTGGTGTTATGGCTATTGGAGATTATGTTTTCGGAACTTCAACTAAAGAAATCATGAAAGTAGTTTCAGGAGAATTAAAAATAAAAATGCCTAACGAAACAGAATATAAAGGATACAAAGCAGGAGAACAATTTGAAGTAGCAAGTGGAGTTAGTTTTGCTGTTAAAGTAGAAAAAGAAAGTGCTTATGTTTGTGTTTACGAATAAAAAGTAGTTTTTTGATTTTTTATGTCTTATAATTACTTTATACGTTATTTAATATTCCATCTGCAAAGGAGTGATACCATGAATACATTGGATTGCGCAGTAAAAAGAGTATTGGATAGTACCATTGTAACAGAAGGCAATAAAAATTTAGTTGAAATGAGTATCAAAAAAGTAATCTTAGAAAAGATTGAAGAAATGAATTTAAAAAGAGTTCCAGATTTTTTCGTTGATTTATTAGTGTTAAATAAAATGAAAGAAATCTATGCCGAGGAAAAGGAAAGCAAATTAGTTCTTCAAAGAAATCTGACTTTAAAAGAATTAGGATTTTTGAGAGAAGAAGGAATTAAAATTTTTTTCGGAGATTTTGAAGCTTTTGATGAAGAAGTTATCCTATCTGATTTTGAAGATAAAGTTTATCTCCTCGATTATGACAGTGAAAAATCATTTCTTTATGCACAAGCCTTTAGATTTACGGTAGAAGAAAGTTATTCAAATAGTTTTGTTTCATAAGAGAAAAACTAACTTAATGTAATGTCATTAAATTAGTAAATACTTATTAAATACAGGTAAGCTAAAAAATTTATTTTTAGCTGTTTACCTGTATTTTTTTGTTTACTCTTTACTTTCAAGAAAAATATATTATACTTAGAAAAAGGAGTGATGTTATTATGGCAGTTCTTCATACAGAATATTTGGTGTTTTCTGCTTTATCTTATTGTATATTTGGGAAAGAGGACATAGACAAAAATGTTTTTGAACTTTTGGAATTTGATGAGGATAATTCAAAAGAAAGAATTTTATTAAAAAATGATATAATTTTGGCATTTGATTTTTTAAGTGGTTGGGAAAATATAGGTAAAAATCTTGTTACTTTCTTAAAAGAATGGTTTATCGTTGATATTTTAGATAAAACTGATGATGGGAATTCTACTATAAAAAGTGGATTTTATGGTATTGTATTTGGAAAGAAAAATGGAAATAAAGGTTATAAAAATCTTGTAATTGCATATCGTGGCAGTCAATTATTTCCTCTAAAAGAAGCTTATAGAGATTTTATTGAAACTGATTTCTTAATAGGAATGGGGAAAAAGCCAAAACAATTTGATGAAGGACTTGAATTATACAAAAAAGTTATTGAAAAATATGATTACAAAGATGTGAGATTGACTGGTCATTCTCTTGGAGGCGGTATAGCTCAATATACTGGGGTAATGTCGCCACTTTATACTAAAAATCATGAATTTATTCCTAAAACAATTACATTTAATGCAATAGGAATACTTGTAGAAAATATGATTAAAACAGAAGATTTTTTAAAATTTACAGATAGTTATAATATTGTAAAAAAAATAGGTTACGAATATAAATGGGAGAAGATTTTGAAGATAATGCAAAATCTTTTTGTTAAGAAAGCTGATGAATTAATTGAAAAAAAACAACTGCAATTAAATGATTTTGAGTTAAAAAGTCTTCATGCTCAGTTTATTATTAAAGGTGGAAATAAAGTTAAAGAAATGGATTTGCAGGAATTATTGGGTGTGGCAGTTACCCCAGAAAATTTGGCATTATATAATGAAGGACTTCAGATAGTAAAAGATTTTTCAGACAATAAAAAATACTCAAAAAAAATGAAAAGTTATGTACATTCCCTTGATTTTACTGCATCATTTTTGCCACATATGGGAAAAACTATTTTTGTAGATAAAGGATTAAAAGAAAGCATTGGAACAATATGCAAAAAAACACCTCTTAATCTTCAGACTTTTCAGAAGGAAATGATGACATATCATCTTTTCGATGTATTTATCCCTTATATAGCAATAAAATATGGAATTTCTGATGAAGAGCATGAATATTTTTTGTCAAAAAAATTAAATTTACTATATATTGCAGCTAGTATTAGAAAATTAATATATGAGGAAAAATTATCACTGGATATTATTATTTTATTTCACAAACAAAAAAGAAGATTAAATGCTATTGAATTTTTAAAGATTAAGAATCAAATAATTGCGGATATAAAAGAAATGAAAGAAACTTTCTTGTATAAAAATCAGATTATTGATTCTATTGAGAAACTAAACGAAAATGAATTTAAAACAATTTGGTTTGAAGCTTTAGATAGACTTGCCAGTCCCTTTGAACAAATAGATATATTTGACCATATTTTGTATGTTTATAACGTAAAAAATCTAAAAAATATTGTTAAACCAATTACAAATTCAAAATTGACTTTTAAATAAATACTTAACTTGTAAGTTTTTTTGAATAGATAGACAATAGAGGTGTAACGGAGTTTATCCTTTAGGAAATTCCTTATAAATTATACCATAAAAAATTTATGCTGAATTATAAGGTGTCCAGTAACCGTTGCTGGTCGGGTTTGAGATGCCCAAGGTTTTAGAACTGGCTACTAATTCAAGACTTTTGCTCAGTCTATTTTTTTAGTACAAAACATATCTTCTTACAGTCGAAATAAGACTATTCTAAAATTTCTTTCAGAAATTAAGAATATCTAAAAATCTAAGCGTGGGACGCTTAACCCCATAAAAAAACATTATATAAATCCAATAATATTAGTCCGTCCAACGTTAGGTTGGTGCAGTGAAGCTGCATAAGCTTCAGATTTAAATAGTTTGTATTTTCTATACATACAAAACATCGAATTATGCAAAACTCTTAATTCAGCAGACCCTAAAAACAGAATAAAAAAATCTTGCAGTTGGAATTATATTCCTATGCAAGATTTTTTAAATTATAGTTAAAACCCTCGTGAAGAGCCTCCGCCGCCAGAGGAACCGCCTCCAAAACCACCGAAGCCACTACCTCCAGAGCCTCCTCTACCTGAACCACCCATGTAGAATCCGCCACCACCGCCACGTCCTCCTTTTCCGAAGAGAATGTTAATAATAATAATGACAATAATAAATACTATTAATCCAAAATCATTTTGCGATTTTTTTGTTTTTTGAGGAGCCTCAGCCACAACATTTGTATCTAATCCATATTCTTTACTGATTTCAGTAAAAATGGCATAATATCCATTTCTAACACCACTAGAATAATCGTCTTTCTTTAAATAAGGAACTACATAATTATCTAAAATAGCTCCAGTTTTTCCATCATTCAGAGCACCTTCTAATCCGTATCCTACTTCTATTCTTATCTTTCTATCACCTGTAGAAACTAACAAAAGTATTCCATTATTTTTTTCTTTATCTCCAATACCCCAAGTTCTAAATAAATCATTAGCATACTCTTCTACCTCTTGACCATCAAGAGATTCAACAACAGCAACTACAATTTCTGCGCCTGTTTTGTCTTTAAGATTTTTACTTAGAGTATTTAATTCTTTTTCCAATCCATCATCAATAACATTTGAAAAATCATTAACAAAATTATAAGATTTTGGATAATCTGTAGCACCAAAACAATTTAGTGAGATAACAAATATACTCAATAAAATTAAAAATTTCTTTAAACTAGTCATAAATCCTCACTTAATTGAAATTTACTGTAGGAACTTCTTTTGCACCCTCAGCAGCTTCAAAGTACTCAAATTTTTGAAATCCAAACATATTAGCAAAAATTACTGTAGGAAATTTAGCAATTTTCGTATTGTATAGTCTTGCAGAATCATTGTAGTCTTTTCTTGCAACAGCTATTCTATTTTCTGTCCCTGCCAGTTCATCTTGTAATCTTATGAAACTACCATCTGCTTTTAATGTAGGATAATTTTCTGCAATGGCAAGAAGTCTTCCTAAACCTGCAGTTAATTGTGCGTCAGCAGCAGATTTATCTTTCATGCTTGTAGCTCCCATTAGACTTGCCCTAGCATTAGCAATGTTTTCAAATATCTCTTTTTCATGACTTGCATAACCTTTTACAGTATTTACTAGATTTGGAATTAAGTCATTTCTTCTTTGCAATTGATTATCAATTTGACTTGATGCAGAATTTACACTTTCTCTTCCTGAAACTAACCCATTATAAGATGAAATTGCTGTAAGTATAGGCATTGCAATAACAACTAAAACTATAATTAAAATAATAGTACTTTTTTTCATAACTCCTCCTTATATAATTCTAAATATAAGGGATTTTATCACTTTTTTATATAGAATACAAGTATATTAAGAATATTCTGTAGACAAAACAACACTAAAGAGGTATAATTTCTACAATTTTAGATAACTTAGGAGGAAAATAATGGCAGCTTTAGAAAAAAAAGCTTTAAAATATGGTAATGCAAAAAAAATAATAGGAGTAGTCAGTGGAAAAGGTGGAGTAGGAAAATCTACTGTAACAGCAGTCTTAGCTATAAAACTAGCTGAAAAAGGATATAAAGTAGGGGTTTTGGATGGAGATATTATTGGCCCTTCAATTCCTAGAATATTTGGAAAAGAAAAATTACGTGGAAATGTTCAAAAAATTACTGAAACTGAATTAAAATTTGCACCTATAGAAAGTAAATCAGGCATAAAATTGGCTTCCTTCAACTTTTATACAGTGAATGAAGATCAAGCTGTAATGTGGAGAGGACCAATTATTTCTAGTACTCTTTCTCAAATTTATCAAGAAGTTGAATGGGGTGAGTTAGATTATTTATTAATTGATATGCCACCAGGAACGGGAGATACTGCAATTACTGTAATGCAAAGTTTTAGACTTGATGGAATTATTGCAGTTGGAACCCCTCAAAAAATGGTTACTGTTATAGTAAAAAAACTTATAAACATGGCTCAAGTTATGAATATTCCTGTGATTGGAGTAGTCGAAAATTTGGCACATATAATTGCTTCTAATGGCGAAAAACTAAATGTATGGGGAAAAGAAAATGCTATTTGGCATGCTAATGAACTCTCAACACCTCTACTAGCAGAGCTTCCTATAGACCATGAGATGGGAGAAGCTATGGAAAATGGAAACTTTGAAGACTATATTCTAAAAGATACTAAAACTAATGGATTAGTAGAGAAATTCTTAGAGTTAATTAAGAAATAAAAGTATTGGTTTTAAAGTAAATAATTTATACAAAAAAGTGAAGATGCGTTATTGCATAATCACTTTTTTTAATTTAAAATAAGTTTTATTGCTATATTTTATAATTCAAAACAGAAATTTAATTAACTAGTTTTTAATAAGTTCCAAAGCAAAATTTAGAACTTTTTTCCCATTCATACTTCCATAGTCTGCCATTGGAATAAGTCCATTAGGTATCTTATATTCTGCACAAATTTTAGTCACCTCATCCATCATATACCGCACTTGTGGGCCGATTAAAACTACATCTACACCATCTTTTATATGCTTCTCCAGACTTCCCACAGGTACTGCCCATATTTTGCTTTCTAAAGAACATTCTGTAGCCTCTTTCTCCATCCTACTAGCCAAAATACTTGTAGACATTCCTCCAGCGCAGCATAAAAGTATTTTTTTCATTACCTCACCTCATTTGTTATAAGTTCTATAACTAAACTATATACTTTTTTTAATAGTATGTCAAACTTTAGTGTAATAAATATTATTTTTGTTACTATTAACTTAATGCTTTTATGGCAAATATAAAATTAATTTCGTAACTGCTCAGATACCTAAAAACTTGAAATATCAAATTTTTATACGCACCTTTGACGCGAGAGACTGTGTCACAATTATCAAAGCATTTTTTTTGTAGGGGGCAATGGATATTGCCCCAGAACCAACAAATGTGATTTATTTGATATTGTTGACGTCCAATGATTTGTACGTGAAGTTAGTGTCTAATTTTTTTTCTGACACTGACAAAACCCCGACTTTTGCTATTGCAACACAGTCTCGAGGAGAGGGGGAATTGCGGGACGTAGCCCGCACCCTCAAGCAAGGATTACTCCTCGCTACTCCTCTAAAACCTTGATTTTTATGCCTGAGTAGTTACTTAATTTCTTATAAAAAAAAGAACTGAAAAAATCAGTTCTTTAATTATTTCTCATTTTTAATTATTAACTTTTCTTCTATATTCCCATTAATCAAATCAAGTTCAACATTTTTTTGTTTTTGACGTAATTGACCACAGGCACCGTCAATATCAGTCCCTTTTTCTCCACGAAGTGTAGCATTTAATCTTAAATCATTTTTTAAATGATTGAAAAAATTAAATATTCTATTTCTACTAGGTCTAGAATGAGGAAGTCCTTCAACAGGATTATAAGGGATTATGTTAATTACATATTCAAATCCTTCTACCAAATCCTTTAATTTATCTCCATCTTCCTTACTATCATTTAAGTGGTCAATAAGAATATACTCAAAAGTAATTTTCCTATTACTTTTAGCTTGATATTTTTTAAGCACTTCCATTAAATCCTTAATTGGATATTTATCATTAATCGGAATAATTTCTTTTCTTATTTCATCACTACTGGCATGTAAAGAAAGAGCTAATTCAACGGTTAAATCTTCATCAATTAATCTTTGTATTTGTGGAATAATTCCAGACGTTGAAATTGTAATTCTTCTTTTTGATAAATTTAATCCTTCTTCTGAAATTAAAATCTTAATAGTATCCATAACATTATCTAAATTAAGAAGAGGTTCTCCCATACCCATAAATACAACGTTTCTTACAGTTTCTCCTTCTTTAGATAGAGCTCTCTGAATATAGTAAATTTGACTTAATATCTCGTCAAATGAAAGGTTTCTTTTGAAACCATTGATTCCAGTTGCACAAAATGAACATTTTACAGCACAACCAACTTGTGAAGATACACATACAGTGTTTCTATCCCCATGACGCATAAGTACGGTTTCTATCATTTTTCCATCTTTTAATTCAAATAAGAATTTTTCTGTTCTATCTATTTTAGAAACTTGATGTTCAAGTATTTTCATTTCAGGTATATAAAATTCTTCATTTAGTAAAGCTCTATGAGGCTTAGAAATATTACTCATTTCATCAAAGCTACTTACATTTTTTTGATGTAACCATGAATAAATTTGTTTAACGTTGAATTTTTTTAAACCTAAAGCAAGACATTGAGCTTCTAAATCTATATAGTTTAATTGAAGTATATTTTTTTTATCTTTCATTGCAATTCTCCTTTATTTTGTGACTACAAATTATAACTCTTTTTTCAAAAAAAGACAAGATAAGAAAAGTGTATCTAGCTGATTTACATATGATTTCATTGATTAGCTTAATAAAAAATATTACTCCTAGAAAAACTATACAATTTCAGTATAAATTCGTTGTGAATTACTCTTTATAGTGCTATAATATTCACATAGATATATTAGGAGGTTTTATTATGAAAATAGCATTTTTTGACGCAAAGGCTTATGATATGGAGTCTTTTAGCGATATAAATAGAAATTATGGATATAAAATTAAATATTTTGAAACAAAACTAAATACTGATAGTGCTCCTCTTACTGTGGGATATGATGTTGTTTGCGTATTTGTAAATGATTATATAAATGAGGAAGTTATTGATATTCTTGTAAGTAATGGAGTAAAATTGATTGCTTTAAGATGTGCTGGATTTAATAATGTTGATTTTAAAGCGTGTGAGGGTAGAATAAAGGTTGTAAGGGTTCCTGAATATTCTCCCTATGCCGTAGCTGAACATACAATGGGGCTTATGATGACTTTAAATCGTAAAACTCATAAGGCATACCAAAGAACTAAGGAGGCAAATTTTACTTTAAATGGATTATTAGGATTTGATTTTTATGGAAAAACTGCTGGAATTATTGGTACAGGGAAAATATCTTCAATTCTTATAAAGATTCTTAACGGTTTTGGTGTAAAAGTTATTGCATATGACCCATTTCCTCGAAAAGAACTACAAAGTAATTTGGATTTCGAATATGTAAGTTTAGATGAATTATATAAAAATTCTGATATTATCTCTTTGCATTGTCCACTTACTAGTGATACTAAATATATTATTAATTCAAATAATATTTCTAAAATGAAAGACGGAGTAATGATTATAAATACTGGAAGAGGAAAACTAATTAACACGATAGATTTGATAGAAGGGCTTAAATCCAAAAAAATTGGAGCAGCAGGACTTGATGTGTATGAGGAAGAAGCTGATTACTTCTTTGAAGATCACTCTACAGAAATTTTGGATGATGACGTACTTGCGAGACTTTTAACTTTTAATAATGTAATCGTAACGTCTCATCAAGCCTTCTTTACAAAGGAAGCGTTAAGCAACATAGCAGAAACTACATTGAAAAGTGTTTCTGAACTAGAAAGTGCTAAAAAATTAAGCTATGAAATAGCATATGTCTGTGAAAATGGAAATTGTTCTCCAAAAGATATAAAATAAAAAGTCTAAAAGTTTTAAAAGCCACTATAAAATACTGAAAAGGTACACAGTGTTCTATATAAAAATTGTATTTTTTTGTTAAATTTACTGGATTTGAATTGACAAACACTAAAAAAAATAGTAGAATGTTTGAGTTCAGTATATAATTAATTGGAGGTATAACAATGGCTATTAAAACTGTAGTAATATCAAATGACACTGGGATTCATACTAGACCAGGAAACGAATTTGTAAACGAAGCTAAAAAATTTGAAGCAACTGTAACTTTAAAAGCAAACGGAAAAGAAATTAATGGAAAATCTCTATTAAAACTTCTTTCTTTAGGAGCAAAAAAAGGAACTGAAGTAACAATAGTTACTGAAGGTGCAGATGCTGACAAAGCAGCAGCAAAATTAGCTGATGTTTTAGCAAATTTAAAAGACTAATAATTAAAGGGGGAAACCCCTTTTTTCTACATTAAAATTCAGAGCCCAAGGCTCATTTTTTATTTAAAGGAGTTTTATGAAAAGAGAATTAATTATATTCGATACTGAAACTAACGGTATGAGAAATTGTAGCGTACTTTCCATTGCATGTATAAAACTATTATATGATTTCGAAAAAGATACTTTAGAAAAAATAGGAGATTATTACAGATTTTATTTTAGAGAACCAAAGGAGAGTCCAAATCAAGGTGCTCTTAATGTAAACGGATTATATGACTATGTAATTGAAGAAAAAAGAAAAAATGTGACATATCCTGTACATTTTTCAAAAGATATTGAGAGTTTAAAAGAGTTTGTGGGGGAGTGTAAACATTTTGTTGCACATAATATCTCTTTCGACAGGAATTTTATTCCTTTTAGGCTAAAATATCAATTTTGTTCAATGAATGAAAATATAGAAATTTTAAAAATACCAAAGGGGAATTCGTATAAATGGCCTAAGTTGAGTGAACTTTCTGATTTTTATAAAGTCCCATTCGATAATAATAATTTGCATGATAGTTATTATGATACTTTAATATTGGCGCGAATTGTTTATAAAATGTTTAAACACCCTGAAGCACGGAAAAACCTATTGTATTTTTTGGAGAAAAATTAAGTGCTTAAATTGTTGCTATTTATAGTAATCTATAGTATAAATAGAGTACTAATTCGATGGGGTGATAACTTTGAAAATTGTTTCAAATATACAAATGAAAAGCATTGAAGATGCTGCTATAAATATAGGAATAAATCAAGATTTATTAATGGAAAATGCTGGAATTGCAGTTTATTCTGTTTTAAAAAAAGAGTTTTGTATTCAAAATAGAAAAATTTTAATATTGTCTGGACCAGGGAATAATGGCGGCGATGGGATTGTTCTTGCAAGAAAGCTGTTTTCAAATAATGTGAAGGTAGAAGTAGTATTTGTTGCAGGCGTTGATAATTATAGAGGTGCTTCTAGAAAAAATTTAGATTTATTGATAAAACTAGGAATTTCACAAAAAAGTTATTTTGATATTACTAATTTTGCTGATTATATAAATAAGTTCGATATAATTATTGATGGAATTTTTGGAACTGGTTTAAATAAATC
This sequence comes from Fusobacteriaceae bacterium, assembly GCA_017988045.1. Lineage (GTDB taxonomy): Bacteria > Fusobacteriota > Fusobacteriia > Fusobacteriales > Fusobacteriaceae > JAFGUR01. The sequence continues at coordinate 7,549 of JAGNSM010000026.1, read as the reverse complement.
TATAGATGATGTAACAACTGAGATAATTAACGTTGTTAACGCTAGTAAAAAAGAGATTATCTCAATTGATATTCCGTCTGGAGTAAAAGGAGATAGTGGGGAAGTAAATGAAGTATGTATAAAAGCATCAAAAACTGTTGTATTAGGTAGACCTAAAATAGGAAATTTATTGTATCCAGGAACATATTATTGTGGCGATATTTTTCTTGATAATATATCAATACCTTCATCGCTTACAGAAGATATAAAAACTTATTTTAATACTCCAATTAAATACAAAAAAAGAATGGAAGACTCGCATAAAGGTAGTTTCAAAAAAGTTTTTTTTGTTGGAGGAGGAAAAGGATATTTTGGAGCTCCTTATTTGAATTCAGTTAGTTTCCTGAAATCGGGAGGTTCCTATGCTAATCTTGCTTGCCCTGAAACCGTAGCTAGTACACTAGCTTTAAAAGCTAATGAGATTGTATTCTATCCTTTAAAAGAAACTAGAGAAGGAAATATCAGTATAGAAAATCTAAAAACTATAATTGATAATGGAGAAGAAAAAGATTTGGTAGTAGTTGGTGGAGGCTTTTCTTTAGAAGAAGAACCCCAAAGACTAATTAATATTCTTGTATCTAAAATTACGAAACCATTAATTATTGATGCAGATGGATTAAGTGCTTTAAAAGATAAAACAGATATTTTAATCCAAAGAACAGCCCCTACAGTACTTACTCCTCATTTAGGAGAGATGTCTAGACTTTGTGGAAAGAGTATTGATAGTATAAAAAAAGACAGCGTAAATATTGCTAGAGAGTTTGCTACTAAGTTTAGAGTAATCTTGGTTCTAAAAGATGCTAGAACTATTATTGCTTATCCCAATGGTGAAGTGTACATAAACCTTACTGGAAACTCAGCTCTATCTGTTGCAGGCAGTGGAGATATTCTTACAGGAATAATCTCTTCTCAGTTTTCCTTGGGACTTTCCATAGAAGATGCTGCAAGAATGGGTGTGTTTATTCATGGATTGTGTGGAGATTTAATAAGAGAATCTATTGGACAAGATGGAGTTATGGCAGAAGATATCCTGAATAACTTGCCAAAAACATTAAAGTATTATAGAGATAATTTTGATGAAATACTTGAAAAATATAGTATAAAAACCGTATAAGTTATGCTTAAATTTTAAAGAAGGATAATCTAAAAATATATTTTTAGATTATCCTTCTTTAAGTTTCATTTATTAAATTAATGATATGTTAATATCAGTAATTTCTAAAAATCATCCCAGCCTTCTATGGCAGATGACTGATTATATGAAGTTACAGTAGATTCAAAGAAATTAGCTTTTACCTCTCCACTTCCTTCTGTATCAGCAATTTTTTCAAGATGTTTATATGGATTAACTTCAAATCCTTCATAAAGCTCTTTCATTCCCAAACTTCTTAATCTTTGATTTGCTATCCATTTTGTATATTTTTCTGTTGATTCTCTAGTAATTCCAAGAATATCATCACCAATTATATGATTTGTCCACTCTATTTCTTGTTTTACTGCTGTATCAAACATTTCATAGATTAACTCTTCACTAAATATATCAGAGTTTTCCTCTTTAATATTTAAAATAACATTTTGGAATAAAACTACATGACTAAGTTCATCTCTATTTATGAACCTAATAATATCAGATGTTCCAGGCATAAGATTTCTACTGGCAAGTAGGTAGAAGAAATTAAATCCATTATAAAAATATATTGCTTCAAGAAGATAATCCGCAATAACTGCTTTTAAGAAGTTAATTTTTGAATCATTATCATGGAAATCTTGATAAGCTTTAGCGATGAATTTTATTCTTTCAAATAAAGTTTGGTCATCTCTCCAAAACTCATAAATTTCATTTCTTTTTTCTACAGGAATAATAGTTTCTATAGTATACGCGTAGCTTTGTGAATGTATTGCTTCTTGGTAAGTTTGAATTGCAAGCACCAAATTTACCTCAGGAGCTGTAATATACTCACTTATTTTAGGAACATTGTTAGTCTGAATACTATCAAGAAAAACTAAGAAAGACAGTATTCCGTCGTAAGCTCTTCTTTCTTGTTTAGTCAACTTTTGATAGTCAAGTACATCCATTGTTAAGTCAACCTTTTCAGGTATCCAAAAGTTTTCCATCATATTTCTGTATAATCTATTAGCCCATGTATATTTAACATTATTAAGATTAAATATATTAGTAGTTTCTCCACCGATTATTTTTCTTCCAGTTAGCTCATCATTACCTTCTGGATTAAAAAGCAGTTTTCTCTGCATTTGTTTTAAATCTTCTACCGTCATTTCTCCTCCTTGATAAAATATAGGAATAATTGGGCGAACACATAGTTCAATGTTATCAACTTAAGAAAAAAATCAAGGATTTAAATCTTGGGCGTCTGCCCAAACCCGACCAGCAACGTTTGCTGGACACCTTATATAAATAAACTACTAATTAAGGGGTTTCCTAAAGGATAACTCCCTTTGGTCGACGTCCCACACTTACGAGGTACGGACGCGTAGTCCATAATTTTAATTTTATAAATACCTTAAGTTGATTCCATTACACATAGTTTCACCCCTACAAAATCTCTAATTTCTAACTACTAATTCCTAATTTTTCCTTAGTTTCCTAATTTGCGCAACTTACACATTCTTCTTTATCAGCCATTATATTACTATTTTTCTGAATAGTTCTTGTATAATAAATAGTTTTACACTTCTTTTCCCATGCAGAAAAAAGTGTTTCGTATATATCTTTGGCTTTGATATCCATATTTAGATTATACAATACTTCAAAAGAAATTCCTTGGTCAATCCATTTTTGAATAGTAGAAATTACTTCTACCACTTCTCTTTGATCAAGAGTTTTATTTTCTTTGTAATACCAAAATGCTTCTTTTATAAATGGAGGACAAATTGGTACAGCTCCTTTGGCATTTTTGTCCATATAAAATTTATTAAATATAGGTAAAACTGATGCAGAACATCCTTGAACTAATGCTGAACTTGTATTAGGAGCAATAGCTAGAAGTTGTGAATTTCTTATTCCAGTTTCTTTTACTTGTTTAATTAAGCTATCCCACTCAGATTTCATTGTACTATTTTCTGAATACCAGTTTTTATCTCTACCAAAAAATATTCCTTTATTCCAGTCAGACCCTGCAAATTTTGGATAAGCTCCTTTTTCTATTGCCAAATCAGCACTTGTTTTTACTACGTTATAAGCTATAAATTCAAATAATTTATCAACTTCTTCAAGGGTTCCAGAATCCCCTTTGTACGGCAGATGATTAATGGCTAAATAATCAGCAAGTCCCATTGCTCCTACACCAATAGTTCTGTAATGATTGTTGTGTAGATTGCTTTCTGCAATGGGAGTAACTGTTAAATCAATAGTATTATCAAGAATTTTAACAGCTACACTGCATGATTTTGCTAGAGTTTCTCTGTCTAATAACAAAGATAAGTTTAGAGAAACTAAATTACAAGTATGAATGTATCCAGAATCAGATTCTTGGTTAATTTTTCCTGTTTTTTCATTGATTGTAACATTTCCTACTTTTGTAGGAGAAAAATTTGAGAAAGATTCTTGGCATAAATTTCCACTACCAATCATTCCATCATGTTTATTAGGATTCATTTTATTAACTGTATCTTTAAAGAAAAGATATGGCATTCCTGTCTCAATTTGAGTTTTCATTATTTTTTTAAACAGTTTTTTAGCACTAATTTTTTTTACCAAAACTAATTCTTTATCTTCTTCCAGAACTTTATATTTTTTTTCAAACTCATCTCCCCAAAGACTAGCTAAATCAAAACCATATTTTCTGTTGATTTCATTTGGGTCAAATAAGCTCCACTCTTTATCTTCTTTAACTCTTCTCATAAATTCGTCTAAAATTACAACTTGCGGAAATATATCATAAGATTTTTTTCTTTGGTCTCCATTTTCTGTTTGAAGTTCTAAGAAGTCCTCAATGTCCAAGTGCCAAATATCAAGGGCAGCCGTTACAGCTCCCGCTCTTTTCCCTAGTTGATTAACTGCTACAGCAGTGTCATTTATTATTTTTATCCAAGGGATTACTCCACCACTGGCATTAGGTGTTTTTTTAATTTCAGACCCAGTTGCTCTTATTCTTGAAAGATTTACTCCTACACCTCCACCATTCTTAGAAATTTGTGCAATGGCATTTACATTGTAAAATATGCTGTCCAACGAATCGTCTACTGCTGAAACAAAACATGAAGATAGGTTTCCGTTAGGTCTTCTTAAATTTATCAAAATTGGTGTAGCAAGAGAAATTTTTCTTCCTGCTATTTCATTATATATTTCTTTAGCAATACTTAATCTTTTCTCTTTCTTTTCAACAGAAGCTATAAGCAAAGAGATTGTCAAAAACATTTCTTGTGGAAGTTCAAAAGCTTTTCCGTGGTCTTGAAGTAAATATCTGTTAATAAGCATAGTCATTCCAGCATAATCAAAATCCATATCAAAATCAGGATTTATAAATTTCTCAGCTTCTAGTAACTCTTCATCACTATATATATCTGTGATTGATTTTTCATAAATATTCTTTTCAACAGCTTCTTTTACAAATCCCAAATAGTTGCTGTAACCAAATTCTGGGTATGTTCCTCTTTTTATACTCACTTCTTTGTAAAGCTCCATTAGAGCTAATCTTGAAGCAAAAATTCTCCATTCAGGCTCATCTACCGAAGTTAGTTTTAGAGCAATATCAACAAGGGATTTTTGAATCTCTTCTGTACTTACTCTGTCTTTATATATTGAAACCACATGACTTTCTAGTTCAAGATAGTTAACTTTATCATTTAAACCTTTACTTGCCCATACAAGAGCTTTTCTTATTTCTTTAATATCTAACTCTGAAATTCTATTATCTCTTTTAATTACTGTAGTCATAATTCACCTCTTTTTTTAATCAATACTATTTTACTCTTCTTTTTAAATGATACTATATCTTGTGGAAAAATTCAAGCTTTAATACTATATATTGTTTAAATAAAGAAAATAAAATTTATTTTTTTAATCCAACACATATAATATAAACATTGATTATAGCTTAAAAAAGTTGATATTTGTCAATAAAAAGTATATAATTGACAATGAGTAATAAGAACTCTTTGGAGGCTAAAAATGGAGCATATTAAGAATAGTAGTAATAAAAATATTGAAAGATACTATGAAAAATTTATATATATAAACGGAGTGGAATTATTAGATTTTTCCAATGCTAATTTCCTTGGACTTCGTGATGATAAAAGAATAAAAGAAGAGATGAAAAAAGGGATAGACTTGTACTCCTTGAATCCCGAAATAAATAAGACTCTTATGGAAAATAGTGATGTATATTTTAAACTTGCTAATAAAATTAGAAAAATGTCAAAACTTTCAGAAGCTATTGTTTATTCTAGTGGTTATAATGTTAATGTTGCTCTAATCTCTACTTTATTTAAAGAAACAGATGTTATTTTTTCTGATAGTTTAAATTCTATTAATATTTTAGAAGGAATCTATCTTAGTAATGCAAAACTAATCCGTTACAAACATAACGATATTAATGATTTGAGAGAAAAATTCCTAAAATATTCTGAAGGTCACGAGAGAGTATCTGTTATTACAGATTCTATTTTTACAATGGATGGAGAAAAAGCAAAACTCGATGAAATTGCGAAACTTAAAGAAGAAAAAGATTTTATTTTTATAGTTGATGAGACAAATGCTAATGGAATTTTTGGTGAACATTTTGGTGGAATAGCAGATGAGCAGAATGCTATATATAATGTTGATATAGTTTTTAGTTACTTATATAAATCTTTTGGATGTATGGGTGAATATGTTGCAATGACTACTCCTATGAAAGAAATGATTATGCAAAATTCTCTTCGTCGTGATTTGATTAATAAAAGTACGATTAATCCAATAATGGCTGTTGGAACGCTAAAAGCTTTGGAACTAGCAGAAGAAGAAAGATGGAGAAGACATAAAGTAATGGATTTGGGTAAAATCTTGCATAATTCTCTTAGCTCTTTAGGATTTACTTTGACAGAATCAGAAACTGGAATTGTTACTATAATTTTTGAAACAGATAGAGAAGTAATAGATATCAGCAAAATGCTCTTTGAAAATAAAATTTTAGCTGCCGTAACTATAGGAAAAACTACAATTAAGCCTAGACTTAGATTTTTTATAGGAGCTCATTTTAGTGATGAAGATATAGAAAAAGTAGTGGAAAAATTTAAAATCATACAAAAAGAATATTATGTTGATAAGAATCCAATAGAGATAAAATAGAGCACTCTATTTAAAACAGCTGACAAAATCTTAATTATAAAAATTGCGAATTAATTGAAATACATAAGATAAAAAATTTGAAAATATGGGATTTTTATAAAAATATATAAAGGAGTTGTGTTATGGGATTGTTTAATGCATTATTAGGAAATGCTTCTGAAGTATCTTTAGAAGTTTTAAACAAGGATTATGGACACTTATTAGCTGAAGGGGAAAAAATAGAAGCTGGATATCAACTTATAAGAGACGGATTTTTCTTTACAAACAAAAGATTAGTTTATATTGATAAACAAGGTGTTACTGGAAAAAAAATATCATATATGACTATCCTGTATAAAAACATTTCAAGATTTGCTGTAGAAACTGCAGGAAATTTTGACCTTGATGCAGAGCTTAAAATTTGGATTTCTGGTGAAGCTCTACCAAGTGTTAGTTTACAGTTTAACAAAAATGTTAATGTTTATAATGTTCAAAAAATGTTAATGACACATTTAGTATAAAGATGAAAGAAGCGACCTTTAAAGGGTCGCTTTCTTGTTTAGTCTATTAAAAGTGAAATCAAGGATAAATTTATTATTTAGAAACAATAAAGTCCCATGCACTATTCATTCCTCTTAATGTGAAATTAATTTTTTTACCATTCTTTTTATAGCATATTCCATTATGTTCATCAAAACTAAATTCTTTACCTGCTGTTTGAGTTGGTAACACAGTAATTTTTAACTTTGTTCCCTCCTCAATAGATTGATTCAAATTATTACCCAAATTGCATGTAGATGTTTGTCCGGGGGAAAGGCATTTTGAAACCCATATATCACCTTTATCGGGAGCACTTATTTTAATCGTTGTACTCATTGTTATACTAGCATTTTTAAAAAATAAAATTTGACCATCCATATTGTTCCTCCTATTATTAAATCATTTAATGATTTAATTCAACTTAGAGTATAACTTTATTTCTTAAAAAACACAATCATTCATTTTAATAAAATATTAGAAAATAATATCTTACAAAATTAAATTGATTTTGTCTCATAAATAAGCTACAATAATTATGTACACAGAGTAGTGTAAAAATAATCGGCATAAGAGAGGTTTGGCAGAATCTCTCTTTTTATTTTTTGAATAATTTTTTAACCAAAAAACCACCTATATTATTTTCAAGCTTCTCGCCTTCTTTAAATTTCATATAATTTCTTACAAAAGGACTAACAATAAAAA
>JAGNSM010000102.1 GCA_017988045.1 Fusobacteriaceae bacterium | reverse complement strand
TCTTTCCATTTGAACTCACCCATTTTATGGAAAGGAAGTATCTCAACTTTTTCTACAGATTTGAGTTCTTTTACAAAATCTGCCAAATTCTCTAAATACTCATCTCTATCAGTAATTCCCGGAACAAGTACGTGCCTAATCCACATAGGTTTACCAATATCCGAAAGATACTTGGCAAATTTAAGCGTAGGATCTAGGTCAACTCCTGTTAACTCTTTGTATTCATTAGAATTCATACATTTTATATCCAAAAGAACTAAATCAGTATATTTCAAAACTTCTTTAACTCTTTCGTCAAATATATATCCAGAAGTATCAAGTGCAGTATGTATACCCTCTTTTTTACATTTCATAAAAAGCTCTTCCACAAAATCTGGTTGCATTAACGGTTCCCCACCTGTTACTGTAACTCCCCCATTATTTGCAAAAAAACCTCTATATTTCAAAATTTCATTCATAACAAAATCAGTTGTTCTTTCATACTTTGCATCTTTCATCTTCCAAGTATCTGGATTATGACAATATTTGCATCTTAAAGGACAACCTTGTGTAAAAACTATAAATCTTATTCCCGGCCCATCAACAGTACCGCAACTTTCAAAAGAATGAAGTTTCCCTTTTATTTCAGCCATAACTCTCTCCTTAACATAATCTCTTCTGCATCTCTTTATTAATTATATGACATAGCATCAAGTAAAAAAATAGAGAGATTTCTCCCTCTATTTTACTACAGTTTCAAATATTTTGAAACTAAAACTTACATGCTTTCGCTAATTGTTCTGTTTATAACATCTAATTGTTGTTCTTTTGTAAGTCTTACAAAGTTTACAGCATATCCAGAAACTCTAATAGTTAATTGAGGATATTTTTCTGGGTGATCCATTGCATCTAATAATAGATTTCTATCAAATACGTTAACATTTATATGTTGTCCACCATTTGGAGCAAAATATCCATCCATTAATGTAACTAAGTTTCTCACTCTATCAGGAGTTTCTTTTCCTAATGCAGCTGGTGTAATTGCAAATGTATAAGAAATTCCATCATGTGCATGTTCAAACGGAAGTTTCATGATTGAGTTCATTGAAGCAAGAGCTCCTCTTCTATCTCTTCCATGCATTGGGTTAGCACCTGGTGCAAATGGTTCTCCTTTTTTTCTTCCATCTGGAGTTGCTCCAGTTTTTTTACCATAAACTACATTTGATGTAATTGTTAAAATCGATTGTGTAGGTATTGCATTTCTATAAGTTTGGTGTTTTCTTACTAAATTCATGAATTTTTCTGTGATTTCGCAAGCTACAGCATCTGTTTCGTCGTCTCCGTTACCAAATGGTACGTAATCTCCTTCGATTTCAAAATCTACAGCTAATCCAGTTTCATCTCTGATTACTTTTACTTTAGCATTTTTGATAGCTGTTAAAGAGTCAGTTACTATTGATAATCCAGCGATTCCAAAAGCTTCTGTTCTTATTACATCTCTATCATGTAAAGCTAATTGCAATGATTCATAAGCATATTTATCATGCATATAGTGGATAACATTAAGAGCTTTTACATATACTCCAGCTAACCATTCTAACATATTGTCATATTTTGTTACTACTTCATCATAGTTTAAGTATTCTGATGTGATTGGTTCAAATCTTGGAGCAACTTGATCTCCTGATTTTTCATCTCTTCCACCATTTATAGCATATAATAATGCTTTAGGTAAGTTTACTCTAGCTCCGAAGAATTGCATTTGTTTACCAATTTTCATTGGAGAAACGCAACAAGCTATTCCATAATCGTCACCAAAATCTGCTCTCATTAAATCGTCATTTTCATATTGAACTGCTGATGTATCCATAGAAACTTTCGCACAGAATTTTTTGAAATTATCTGGTAAGTTTCTTGACCATAATACAGTTAAGTTTGGCTCAGGAGCTGGTCCTAAGTTATATAGTGTATGTAAAATTCTGTATGAGTTTTTAGTTACAAGAGTTCTACCGTCTACACCCATTCCACCGATTGATTCCGTTACCCAAGTTGGATCTCCTGAGAATAATTCATCATAAGCAGGTGTTCTTAAGAATCTAACAATTCTTAATTTCATTACGAAATGATCCATATATTCTTGAGCTTCTTTTTCAGTTATTACTCCATTTTTTAAATCTCTTTCAATATAAATATCTAAGAAAGATGAAACTCTTCCTAAAGACATTGCAGCACCATTTTGATCTTTAACTGCTGCTAAGTATCCAAAGTAAGTCCATTGGATAGCTTCTTTTGCATTTGTAGCAGGTTTTGTTAAGTCAAATCCGTAAGCTGCTCCCATTTTTACTAAAGCTTTTAAAGCTTGTACTTGCAATACAATTTCTTCTCTTAATCTGATAATGTCTTCAGTCATTTCAGTTACTTCAAGAGTTTTGTGTTGATTTTGTTTCTCTGCTATTAATCTATCTAATCCATAAAGAGCTACTCTTCTGTAATCTCCTATTATTCTTCCTCTACCATAAGCATCAGGTAATCCAGTAACTATTCCTGCACTTCTAGCTTTTTTAATATCTGTAGTGTATGCTGCGAATACTCCATCATTATGAGTTCTTCTGTATTTTGTAAATATTTCGTGAGTATTTGGATCAATTTTGTATCCATAAGCTTCTAGCCCTTGCTCAACCATTCTTAATCCACCATTAGGGAATATTCCTCTTTTTAATGGTTTATCTGTTTGTAACCCAACAATAGTCTCTAAATCTTTATTAATATAACCTGCTCCATAAGCATCAACAGCAGAAGGAGTTTTAGTTTCTGCATCATAAATCCCTTTTGCAATCTCATCTTTAAACATCCCTGTTAATTGTGACCATAATTTAGTAGAAGCCTCTGTTGCTCCTTCTAAGAACGTATCGTCCCCTTCATATGGTGTATAATTTTCTTGAATAAATGCTCTCAAATTAATTGAGTTTCTCCAAGCATTCCCTTTAAAACTTTCCCAAGCTTTGTCAAACATAGTAACCTCCTAAAATCTTATCAAAATTCACATGTTAAATACAATTAAACATTTTTCAGATATAATATATCAGATATTCTATTTCTTGTCAACCTTGTTCAAACAACTTTATCAAAAATTATTATTTTGATAATTTTTAGAACTATAACAAAACAAAGGAACATCTGAAACTTAGTTCAATTAATCACTTGTTTTGTTAACTTCTGGTGTACAAGAAAAGTATACTTTTTTTGTGGATATTTGTCAACTAGTTTGTTACTTTTTTTACAAAATAAAAAGAGTGTCTAAACACTCTTTAGGTTATTTACTATTTCTTCCCTTACTTTACTGTTAATTCCTTTTAGTTCGTCCTTGTCCAGTTCTTTAATATCAATAGGTCTTCCTACAATTAATTTTATGCTTCTACCGCGCTTTATATAGAACTTGTTTTTATTCATTATTTCGTAAGTTCCTTTTATAGTCACAGGTAAAATTTTCACTTTAGGTTCTAGCGCTAGTTTAAAACTACCTTTTTTAAACTCTCCTACTTGTCCATTATAAGTTCTGGTACCTTCGGGAAACACACACACAGATTTGCCGTTTTTTATAAACTGTATAGCCTCATTGAACGATTTTAGTGCTTCCTTAGGGCTGCTTCTGTCCAAAAAAATACACTGGGCTCTATCCATCCACAAATTAAATAAATACCATTTTTTAATCTCTTTTTTAGCTACAAATCCAATATTTATATCTAAATAACCTAAAATTAATGGTATATCCACAAAACTCTGATGATTAGCAACCACAACTAACGGCTCTTTCTTTGAAATCTCTTCAAAAGCTTTATAATCCTTGTACTCTATGTCAACTTTTGCATTAATAAGCCAAATTACAAAACGTCCATAATTTTTTTTAACAAATTTAGTTAATGCAACTCCTTTTTTTTCATCCAAAATTAGCAATAACGGTAAAAAAAACAGGGTATTTAAAAAAATATATATAACCATTGTAGCTACAGCTAAATATGTTCTAATCATATTTCTCTCCTTGATTACTTTTTATTCTCTTTAATAACTTCTAAAATATCTTTTAAATTATAACCTTTTCTTAAAAGATATTCAATTTTTTTTCTTTCATCTTTACTTTCCAATTTTCTCATATATTTCTCTATTTGTTCCTTCTCATCTACTTCTACCTCAGAATAAATACTATCTATGTACTCTTTTTTAATCCCTCTCATAGTAAGTTCATAATAAACTTTCTTTTTACTAAAATTCTTTATTTCTATAAAATTTCTGGCAAAAGAATAGTCATCCAAATAAGATTTCTCTTTAAGTTTTTCTATAAGTTCATCATAGGGAGCATCTTTAGGAAACTCCATCCTCAACTTATTTCTAATTTCTTTTTCTGTATAATCTCTCTTAATAAGAAATCCGTAAGCTCTAAAAAGAAGAAGCTCTATTAAAAGCTTCTTCTCAGTTTGACCATCTATTATCATATTTTTCTTTAGTTGAAATTCCGTAATTATATCTATATTAACTCTATAAAATTCATCTTCTGAATAATAAAGTCTGTTATTCGTTAGCTTCTGTATTTTCATTTTCTTCAGCTCCTGCTGATTTTATACTGTTTGGAGTAATTTTTGCTCTTACTTTTGCTTCGATTTCAGCCAATAAGTCTTTATCTTCTTCTAGTTTAATCTTAACATTTTCTCTTCCTTGCCCTAATCTATTATCTCCATAACTAAACCATGCTCCAGATTTTGCAACTATATCATTTTTAATTGCTAAATCTAAAATTTCCCCCACTCTTGATATTCCTTTACCATACATAATCTCAAAATTAACCTCTTTAAATGGTGGAGCAACTTTATTTTTAGTAACTTTTACTACAGTTTCATTTCCAATTATTTCATCACCTTGTTTAACAGAACCTATTCTTTTAACTTCCATTCTTACAGATGAATAAAATTTAAGAGCTCTTCCACCTGTTGTTGTTGTTTGTGGTCCAAACCCAAATCCACCAATTTTTTCTCTTATTTGATTAATAAACAGCATTGTTGTATCTGATTTATTAAGATTTCCTGTTAATTTTCTAAGAGCTTTTGACATAAGTCTTGCTTGAAGACCCATTTGTTGATCTTGCATCTCTCCTTCAATCTCAGCTTTTGGAACAAGAGCAGCAACAGAATCTATTACTATTATATCTATAGCTCCACTACGAACTAACATATCTGCAATTTCTAAAGCTTGTTCCCCATTATCTGGTTGTGAAATAAGCATTTCATCTACATCTACTCCAAGTGCCTTAGCATAAGTAGGGTCAAGAGCATGCTCTGCATCTATAAAAGCAGCTATTCCTCCAGCTTTTTGAGCTTCAGCAATTATATGAAGTGCTAGAGTTGTTTTTCCTGAACTTTCAGCTCCATATACTTCAACTATTCTCCCTCTAGGAACTCCACCTATACCTAAAGCATTATCTAAGTTTAAACTTCCCGTAGGTATAATCCCTATATTCATTCTAGTATTTTCGCCTAGTTTCATTATAGACCCTTCACCGAAGTCTTTTTGTATCTGTTTTATTGCTAATTCTAATGCTTTATCTTTATCGTTATTTGTTGATACCTTTTTTGCCATTTTTCCCCCTTAGTCGAATATTTCTTTTAGTACTTTCATGTCATCTATTGCATATTTTCCCATATAAACTATATAAGGTTTTTTAGGCTTTAGATTTTCTTTTATTTCTTCTTCTACCGTATCTGTCAGAATAAGAAAATCTACTTCTCTTAAGAAATTTTTAAGAGGTTCTATTCCTGATTTCCCTAGCCCACCATAATATTTAAACTCTTTTGTCTTTACATTTTGAAATTGTCTTTTAATTACATACTCTTCATCCAAATCATTTCCAATAATTCCAACTGTTTTATTTTTCATTTTTTTGCTATGATTAAAAAGTTTTAGACTTTGGCTAATTCCAAAAGTGAATATCTCTTTATCTAGTTTTTCCAACTCTTTATCTACCTCGTGATAGTGAAGATATGGAATAGCTATGAACTCTACATCTTTAAGCTGTTTTTCTACTGCTTTAAAATTATTCTGTAAATCTTCTATTAATACCCCTTCTACCTTTATGCTTTTCATCTCTTTATGAATCAAATCAGTAAAATCTTTGATAGAAGTCGGATTACACTCTATTATAGCCATTTTCTTAATTTTGCCTTTAAGAGCAAGAAATCTTAAATGATGACTTTTAAAATAAACCATACCCATTATCTCTTGATAGTTTATTCCCGCAGAGATTCCCTTTCTAAGAACTTGTTCTATTTCATTAAGAAACTCTATTTTCTTAGCATCTTTCTTATAACTAACGAAAGTCCCTCTACCTTTTTGAGACTGAACATAACCTTCTGTCTCCAAATCTTTATATACCTTTGATACTGTGTTTTTATTTATCTGTAAAAATTCTCCAAGTTGTCTAACTGTAGGTAACTGCTCTTCATTTTCCAATAATCCGTCTAATACAAGACCTTTTATTTGCTCTTTAAGTTGCGTATGAATACTTAAAGTGCTGTTCCTCGAAACTTTTAATTCCATTTTTATCTCCTTCTAATTGAAATACATTAAATTTTACAACAAAAGTTTAATAATTTCAACAAAATAAATAAGTTTGTATTAAAAACGAGGATTTCATTTCCAATATTTAAAAAATAAATTCCATTTTTTAATGGATAATAAAGTATAACCTATTTAAAGAATAAAGTCAAAATTATTTTAAAACCTTATTAAAAATTCCAAAAAATAAAAAAACAGGAATTAATCCTGTTGTGTATAAATTGGAGGCGACGACCAGAATCGAACTGGTGATAGAGATTTTGCAGACCTCGGCCTTACCGCTTGGCGACGTCGCCATATTTGATTATATGGTATTTCTGGTGCCCTGAGGCGGAATCGAACCACCGACACGAAGATTTTCAGTCTTCTGCTCTACCGACTGAGCTATCAGGGCCAATATTAAATGGCGGGAGCGACGAGGATCGAACTCGCGACCTCCTGCGTGACAGGCAGGCGCTCTAACCAAACTGAGCTACGCCCCCATTTAATGGTGGTCCCAACAGGACTTGAACCTGTGACCCCCTGCTTGTAAGGCAGGTGCTCTCCCAACTGAGCTATAGGACCCTTTCTATTGGCGAGTTTTATATTATCATAAATGCTAACGTTCGTCAACATTTTTTTATATATTTTATTAGATTTTGCTAAAAAAATAAGGGAATTTATTATAGTTTTATTGATTTTATTCAAATAAAGAAGAATGTTTTTTTTATAATTTCAACTCATTATTTACAATATCAATAAAATCTGATAAAATAGTTTATCTCAGAGATAAAGAAAGGATATGATATGGATTTAAGAAGATTTATTGACGAAGTTCCTACAGAATCTGAAGCTCTTGAACTTTTCAAGCTTAA
>JAGNSM010000101.1 GCA_017988045.1 Fusobacteriaceae bacterium | reverse complement strand
ATTCATATGATTTCAAAATAGGAAAAGCAAACACAGTGGTAGAAGGAACAGATGTAACAGTAGCAGCAACAGGACTTCTAGTGCAAGAAGCTATGGAAGCAGCAAAAATGTTAAAAGAAGAAGGAATTTCTGTAAGAGTTCTTAACTTCGGAACAATTAAACCACTTGATGGAGAAATCCTTAAAAAAGCTTCAGCTGAAACTAAATTTATAGTAACAGCAGAAGAACACTCAATAATCGGTGGACTTGGAGGAGCAGTAGCTGAATATGTATCAGAAAACTGTCCAACAAAAGTAATCAGAATGGGTGTAATGGATAGATTTGGAGAAAGCGGAAAAGGTGAAGAGATGTTAGAAAAATTCAACCTTACTGCAAAAGATATAGCTAAAAAAATTAAAGAAAATATGTAATTATTTAAAGTAAGTCGGACTTTTGTCCGACTATTTTATTATGTAGAATATAATGATTACCATATAATGGAGGTAATGCGAATGAAAGTAATAGAAACAGAAAGACTATATTTAAGAGAACTTGTTCTCGAAGATAAGGACAAATTGGCTAAAGTTCTTTCGGATGTTTATTCAATGAAATTTTATCCTCATCCATTTAGTGAAGAAGAAGTGAAAAACTGGATAATTTGGAATATCGATAATTATAAAAAATATAATCATGGTTTATGGGCAGTGATATTAAAAGAGGGAAATATATTTTTAGGTGATTGTGGAATAACTATGCAAAATATAGAGGGAGAAGTTGTTCCTGAAATGGGATTTCATATTATAAAAGATTATTGTGGCAAAGGTTATGCAACAGAAGCTGCACTTGCTTGTAAAAAGTATGCATTTGAAGAATTGAACTATTCAAGACTATTTTCATATACAATATTAGAAAATATTCCATCTCAAAAAGTTGCAAATAAAGTTGGAATGAGTCTGTATAAATATTTTGAAAAAAATAATTTGAGACAGATTGCTCAAGTAGTAAATAAAGATAATTAAATTTTCTAAAAGGAGATAAAAAAATGGGAGAACTATCAAAACTTCCAAATATTGGAAAAAGTGTTGAAGAGCAATTAAATTTAGTAGGAATTAATACTGTAGAAGATTTGAAAATAATTGGGAGTAAAGAAGCGTGGCTGAAAATTAGAGAAATAGATAAGAGTGCTTGTATTAATCGTTTATATGCTTTGGAAGGAGCTGTAGAAGGAATAAGATGGCATAATTTGTCAGAAGAAAAAAAGTTAATGCTAAAAGAATTTTATGGATTTATTAAAAAATAATGAGTAAAGTAGAAATAAAATCTGTGTTGTAAAGATTAAAGAGGAGAAAACGATGAAAAAAATAAAAGGAGTAATATTTGATTTGGATGGAACAATTGGTGATACAGTACCTCTTTGTATAAAAGCATTTCGAAAAGCTATCGAGCCACTTATTGAGCGTTCGGTATCAGATGAAGAAATAATAGCTACATTTGGTCCTTCAGAAGAAGGAACAATTATGGCCTTGGCTCCCGAATTTTATGAAGAGGGTGTTACTAATTACTTGAAATATTATGAACAATATCACGATATGTGCCCAAATCCTTTTGAAGGAATAGAGGATATTTTAAGGATATTAAAGGAAAAAGGAATACATATTTCAATGGTAACAGGAAAAGGAAAATATAGTACAGATATTTCATTAAAAAAATTTTCCATAGATAGTTATTTTGAAATTATAGAAACTGGGATAGTTAGTGGCCCAAGTAAACCTCAAGGAATTCAAAAGGTAATAGATTTCTATAAACATTTTGATAAAGATGAATTTATTTATGTGGGAGATGCCCCTAGTGATATAAGTGCAAGCAGAAAAATTGGAATCCCTGTTATATCTGTTGCATGGGCAAAGTCAGCAGAACCAAAAAAGTTAAAAGATTTATCTCCAAATGAGATTTTTTATTCGATTACTGAATTTTCAGAATGGCTAAATGCAAGAATCTAATAAAAAAATCTAGCCAAATTTCTTCTTATAGAGTATACTGACTAATTAACTAAAGGAGAAATATTATGGACATAAAAAATATAAAAAAAGTAGAATTACATTTACATCTTGATGGGTCTCTACGACCAGAAACAGTTTTGGAAATAGCAAAAAAAGATAACATAAAACTTCCTACTGAAAACTTAGAAGATTTGAAAAGATATCTGAAAGTAAGTGAGGATAATAAAGATTTAGTAGAGTATCTTAAAAAGTTTGAATTACCTTTATTAGTAATGCAAAGTGCAGAAAATTTAAAAAAAGTTACTTTTGAACTTTTGGAAGATTTGGCAAAAGAGAATTATATTTATGTAGAGTTAAGATTTGCACCACATTTTCATATAGATAAGGGATTATCCTTGGATGAAGTAGTCGAAGGTGTTAGAGCTGGAATTGTACAGGCAGAAGAAAAATACGATATTAAAGCAAATTTACTTTTGTGTGTTATGAGACATTTAAGTGAGGAAAAAGGCTTTGAAATAGTAGAACTTGCTAGAAAAAATCTAGGAAACAAAGTTGTGGGAATAGATTTGGCAGGAGATGAATTCAATTATTCTGTAAAACTTTTTGAGAAAGTATTTAAGAAAGCAGAAGAATTAACAATACCTTTTACAATACATTCTGGAGAAGCTAGAGGGGCAGAAAGTATTTATGAAGCACTATCAGTAGGAGCACTAAGATTAGGACATGGAGTTCGAGCATATGAAGATAAAAAACTTCTTGAAGTTTTAAAAGAGAGAAAAATAACTTTAGAATGTTGTCCTATAAGTAATATGAATACTCAAGTGTTTCAAGATTTTAGCTTATATCCATTAAAAAAATATATTAATAGTGGAATTAAAGCAACAATAAATACAGATAATAGAACGGTTTCAGATACAAATTATGAGAAAGAAATTGAGTTTTTAGGAAAATTAACTCCTTTAACTATAGAGGAAATCAAAATATCAAATTTGAATGCAATAGAAGGCGCATTTATAAGTAGAGAAGAAAAAGATGAGTTAATAAAAAGACTAAATTCCTAAGAGAATTTAGTCTTTTTATTTTATATATCTAAATCATCAATATCTATTGAATTAAGAAGTTCTTTTAATGATTTTAATTCCTCTTTTGTCAAAGTTAGTCCTTTTCCCATTTTTTGATGTGATTCATCCCATTCTCTAATATCTACTTTAGCTTTTCTGTCGTTCCAAGACACTAAATTCAGCTCTTTTTTCCACCCTTTAGAGCCTTCACCTATAGTACCTAATGTTTCCGTAATCTCAAATTTTAATTCAGCCATTTTTCCCTCCTAATTAAGCATAATAGTAATTATATAATAGATAGAGAAACTTTTCAAATTATCTATATAAATTTTCAATGTAAAATTAAAACTACTAGTAAATAAAAGGGAAAGTGAAGATTATTATGTTGACTTAAACTTTCAACTTATGATAAAATTAAATGTAAAAAAACTTTGTATTCAAAGATTGGTTAACGCCAATCTTTTATTCTGTAAAAAGGAGTGATTTTCGCATGGACGGCAGTCAGAAGCTAAGTGTGAGAAAAAGGTAGTTTGGACAATAAAGGATTTGCATAGTATTCTTTGCATATTTTGTCCAAATATTCCCTAGATAATGGACAATTAAATATGGAGGTATAGTATGCAAATATTCAAAACAGTAAATAATACTTTGCTAGAAGTTGATACTATTGAAGATGGTGTTTGGGTTCATTTAGCTAACCCCAAAGAAGGAGAACTTGCATTCGTAAGTGAAAAACTTGGAATTGATGTTATCCATCTAAAGGCAGCACTGGATGAGGAAGAAAGGTCAAGGATAGAGGTCGAAAAAGATTACTCTCTTATAATCGTGGATAGTCCTATTTTAGACTACACAGAAGATTCTAACAGTAAATATACTACGTTACCAATGGGAATAATATTAACACATAAATATATTATTACAATTTGCTCGAGAGATTTACAATTGTTTAAGGACTTTTATAGTGGATATGTAAAAGATTTTTTCACTGAGAAAAAAACAAGATTTATACTACAGCTATTATTTAAAAATGCTACATTTTTTCTAAATTATCTAAGATATATTGATAGAATGAGTAGTAAGATTGAAAAAGAGCTTGAAAAATCAATGAAAAATAAAGAATTAGTTCAATTATTGGAGCTTGAAAAGTCTCTAGTTTATTTTTCCACTTCATTAAGAAGTAATGAAGCTGTTTTAGAAAAATTAATGAGATTGGAAGCTATAAAAAAATATCCTGAGGACAAAGAACTTTTGGAAGATGTAATAGTAGAAAATAGACAAGCAATAGAAATGGCGAATATTTATAGTAATATCCTAAATGGCGTAATGGGTGCATTTGGTTCAGTTATCTCAAATAATTTGAATATAAAAATGAAATTTCTTACAGGAATAACAATAGTTTTGTCAATTCCAACAATGATTTCTAGTTTTTTTGGAATGAATGTTCAAGTGCCGTTTTCACATATTAGTGGAGCTTTTTTAATTATTGGAATTATATCCCTTGGAGCAGCATCAGCAGTAGCGTTGTATATGGCTAAAAGGAAAATGTTCTAATTATTTATGTATTATGGAGGAAAATAATGAAATTAAAAGAATTAAAAGACAAGATTTTGGGAAAAGAAGTGCTTGTAGAAATTAGATATGATGACTTTGAAATGGAAACTATCGGTAAAATTACTGATGTATATGAGGTAGAAGAAGGTGCAAAGTTAGAATTAGATAATAAAACAAAAATATTTACAACTTTTGATTATATACTTGAAGATGAAGATACAGTATTTTTCTTACAAAGATTAGATGATACACAAGAAATTATTCTTGCACTAGTAAAAATATTATAATAAATAATAGAAAATTACTGAAAAACATTGACAAAATACATTTGTTTTGATATACTTTTGAAAGTTTAAGGAAAAACAAAGGAGGTCAAAGATGTTAGGGTTATTTGGGACAAAGAATATTAACGAAGTAAAGTTTGACCACTTATTGGGATTATTGTTTTTAATATTATTTGGCTTTACCTGTAATCTGATTTTTGTTTTTGGCATTATGTTTTTGTTATTAAATTGTTTAAAAAATATTTATCATATATTAGGAATGAAAACTATTTATTAATAGTTTTTCATTCCTTTTTTATTACACTTTATATTATTTATAAAGCAACTGAAATACAACTTAGGTTGAATTTCTAAACTTTGAAAGGGGTTATTATGAAAGCAAAACTAATTTTGGAAAATGGAGATGTCTTTGTGGGAAAGGCATTCGGACACATTACTGACAGCGTAGGTGAGTTAGTATTTAATACTGGAATGACAGGATATCAAGAGTTATTAACAGATCCTTCGTATTTTGGTCAAATTGTTGTGGCAACATATCCTTTAATAGGGAACTATGGAGTAAACCTTGAGGATATGCAATCAAATGGTGTAAAAGTAAAAGGTTTCGTAATCAAAGAAGATGCAAAACTTCCAAATAACTGGAGATGCGAATTAACAGTTGATGGATACTTAAAACAAAATGGAGTAGTTGGATTTAAAGGTGTAGACACTAGACAACTTACTAAAATAATAAGAGATAACGGAGCAATGAAAGCTCTTATAACAACAAAAGAACTTTCTCAAAAAGAAATTTTAGATTTGTTTGCTGACTTTAGTAACAAAGAGGCTGTAAAAAATGTTTCTACTAAAGAAAACTATGAAATTACTGGAACAGAAGATGCAAAAAGAGTTGCTATTATGGATTTTGGAATAAAAAGACATATAGTAGAATGCTTTGTAAATAGAGGATGTACAGTAAAAGTATTTAATGCATTTACAAGTGCAGATGAAATAAAAGAATGGAATCCTGATATGTTATTCTTATCAAATGGACCAGGAGATCCTGAAGATTTACCAGAAGTTCTTGAAACAATAAAAGCTTTTGTTGGGAAATTACCAATATCTGGAATTTGCCTTGGACATCAATTATTGGGACTTGCTCTTGGTGGAAAAACTAAAAAACTTAAATTTGGTCATAGAGGATGTAACCATCCAGTAAAAGACCTTGAAAAAAATAAAATTTATATAAGCTCACAAAATCACGGATATGTTGTTTATGAACTTCCTGAAAAAATGGAACTTACTCATGTAAACTTAAATGATAATTCGGTAGAAGGAATGAAATCTGAAGAACTTAACATAAGATGTGTGCAGTTCCATCCAGAAGCTTCACCAGGACCAGAAGAAACAGCGTATATATTTGATGATTTCTTGTCGCTAATAAAATAAAGGGCAGTTAATAGTGAATAATGAATAATTAATAGTTGAGGAAAAGATTTGCGAAGCAAATCAACTAAAATTATTAACTCTTAACTCTTAATTCTTAACTAAATTTGTGGAGGTTAAATAAATGTTAGATAAAAGTATTAAAAAAACCCTTGTTATCGGTTCAGGGCCAATAGTAATAGGACAAGCAGCAGAGTTTGATTATTCGGGAACACAAGCTTGTCAAGCTCTTAAAGAAGAAGGGGTAGAAGTAGTTCTTGTAAACTCAAACCCAGCTACAATAATGACAGATAAAGCAGTTGCAGATAGAATATATATAGAGCCAATTACGGCAGAATTTATAGAAAAAATTATAATAAAAGAGCAACCAGACTCAGTTCTTTGTGGAATGGGTGGACAAACTGGTCTTAATATGGCAGTTGAGCTATTTGATAAAGGAATCTTAGAAAAATATAATGTAAGAGTAATTGGAACTCCTATTGAATCAATAAAAAGAGGAGAAGATAGAGAGTTATTTAGAGAAGCAATGCGAAAAATTGGTGAACCTTGTATAGCAAGTACAATAGTAGAAGACCTTGAAACTGGAATGAAAGTTGCAGGAGAAATGGGATATCCGCTAGTAGTTAGACCTGCTTATACACTTGGAGGTTCAGGTGGAGGAATCGCAGATACTCCAGAAGAATTAAAAGATATTTTATTAAAAGGACTTTCTTTATCAAGAGTTGGACAAGTATTACTTGAAAAATCAATTATGGGATGGAAAGAAGTAGAATATGAAGTAATAAGAGATGCTAATGGGAACTGTATTACAGTTTGTAACATGGAAAACATTGATCCAGTAGGAATACATACTGGAGATTCAATAGTTGTTGCACCATCACAAACATTAAGCGATAAAGAATACCAAATGCTTAGAACTTCATCAATTAAAATAATAAATGAAATAGGAGTTGTTGGAGGATGTAATGTGCAATTTGCTCTTAATCCTAACTCTTACGAATATGCAATTATAGAAATTAACCCAAGAGTATCAAGATCATCTGCACTTGCTTCAAAAGCCACAGGGTATCCAATAGCTAAAGTTGCTGCAAAACTTTCATTAGGATACACTCTTGATGAAGTAAAAAATGATGTTACAGGAA
>JAGNSM010000100.1:6115-7459 GCA_017988045.1 Fusobacteriaceae bacterium | reverse complement strand
TTTGTTGCAACAGCGATATCAGCTATTGTATCATCTTCAGTTTCTCCAGATCTATGTGAAACTACTGCAGTCATGTTAGCTTTTTGAGCCATTTCGATTGCTTCTAAAGTTTCAGTTAAAGTACCTATTTGGTTTACTTTGATTAAGATTGAGTTAGCTGACCCTTTTTCAATTCCAGTTGATAATCTTTCAGTATTAGTTACGAATAAATCGTCTCCAACTATTTGAACTTTATCTCCGATTCTAGCTGTTAATTTTGCCCATCCAGCCCAGTCATCTTCACCTAATCCATCTTCGATTGAAGCTATTGGATATTTTTCTACTAATCCAGCATACCATTCGATCATTTCATCAGTTGTTCTTACTATTCCGCCTTCTCTTTTGAAGTGGTAAGTAAATTGTCCATTTTCTTCTTTACAGAATTCAGTAGAAGCTGCATCTAAAGCAAATGTAACATCTTCTCCTAATTTGTATCCAGCTTTTGCTATTGCTTCAGAAATGATATCTAAAGCTCCTTCAGTACCATTGATTTTAGCTGGTGCATATCCACCTTCGTTTCCTACGTTTGTAGAATCTCCGTTAGCTTTAAGGATTTTTCCTAAGTTGTGGAATATTTCTGCTCCCATTCTCATAGCTTCAGAGAATGATTTTGCTCCAACTGGTTGAACCATGAATTCTTGAACGTCTACAGCTGAATCTGCATGAGATCCTCCGTT
This sequence comes from Fusobacteriaceae bacterium, assembly GCA_017988045.1. Lineage (GTDB taxonomy): Bacteria > Fusobacteriota > Fusobacteriia > Fusobacteriales > Fusobacteriaceae > JAFGUR01. The sequence continues at coordinate 6,743 of JAGNSM010000100.1, read as the reverse complement.
AAGGATGTTCATCATTGGTAAAGGTAATACTTTTGCATTAACTCCACCTAAGTATCTATATAAAGGTAATCCAAGTGCTGCTGCTGCTGCTTTAGCTACTGCTAAAGAAACACCTAATATAGCATTTGCTCCTAATCTTGCTTTGTTTGGAGTTCCATCTAAAGCTATCATAGCTGTATCGATAGCAACTTGTTCAGTCGCGTCCATTCCAACTACTAATTCTTTAATTTCAGTATTTACATAACCTACAGCTTTTAAAACACCGTTTCCTAAGTATCTCGCTTTGTCTCCATCTCTTAATTCTACAGCTTCATAAGCTCCAGTAGATGCTCCACTTGGAACAGCTGCTCTTCCTATTGCTCCGCATTCTAATACTACATCAACTTCAACAGTTGGATTTCCTCTAGAGTCAAGTATTTCTCTAGCTTTTACATCAACGATTCTTGTCATTATTTTCCCTCCATTTATTTAATTAATATATAAATTGCCTATGTTATTTTAGCACAAAATATAGCCAGAGTCAAATTAATTCTTTCTCAAGTGAGTAAAAACAACTGTACAGTCTATTAATATTTTTCTAGCATTAATGTTCATTTTTTTTATTTTGTGTTTATTTTTCACAATTTTA
>JAGNSM010000100.1:0-6015 GCA_017988045.1 Fusobacteriaceae bacterium | reverse complement strand
TTTTTTTATTGATATAATTTTGATAATTCTTCAGAGACTTTTTCTCTTACTAAATCATATTGAACTCTATTTTTTACTGTATTATATTCTGCTTTTACAAATGGTGAATGTTTTGTTTTCTTAAACACATATGCTCTGTCAGCTACAGAAACTGTCACTTTATTAAGTTCTGCTGTTTCCATCGCTTTGCTTAATGTGTCATCTTGCCCTATCCCTTGAATATATTGACCTTTTTTTACACCTGGGAAGTTATAAGCATCTGGAAATAATGATACTTCTTTCGCAGCTTTTTCAAAAGTAGTTTTATTTGTACTTAATTTTTCTGCCAAGTCTGTAGCTTTCTTTTGTACAGCTTTAATTGTTTCTGGCCCTACTTTAAATGTTATTAAAATATGACTTGCTGTAACATCTGAACCATCAGCTTTTTTATCATCAACTTTAATTATATGATATCCAAATTCTGTTCTAATAACTTTTGGAATTACTTTTCCTTTTTCTCCACCAAATACTGCATCTTCAAACTCTTTTACCATTTGACCTTTAGCAAATGTTCCTAAAGAACCTCCATTTGCTGCTGATCCATCTTCTGAATATTTTTTTGCAAGTTCAGCAAAGTTTGCTCCATCTGCTAATGCTTCTTTTAATATACTTTCAGCTTTAGCTTTTATTGGTGCCTCATCAGCAGGTCCTGCTTTTATTTCCAATTCAATAAGTTGTACATCATAATTTTCTGCAATATCATATTTTTGAGCATTTGTTGCAAAATATGTTTGTAATTCTTCTTCTGTTAATTTTGTATTAGCAATCAAATAATTTTGATAAGCTTCTTTATATGCACTAATTTGATCATCTTTAGCCAAAGTTTCATCGACTTTTATGTTAGCTGCTTTTGCTTTTGCAACTATTTTTAGTTCTTTATCTATTCCTTCTTTAGCCATTTTATCAAGAGCTACTTCGTCAGCTATTCCTTGAATTCTACCCATGATTTTTCTATTTGCCAAATCTACATTTGTAAATGTAAATCCTTCTTTTTCATAAGCTGTAACCATTTGATAAGCTTTGTATGGATTTTCTTGTTTATCAATTTTAGGGAATTTGTATTTTGCTTCTTTCATTAGCTTTGTAGTCCAAGCTCTAACAACTTCTCCTTTTTTCTTTTCAATTAAAGAATTTTCAATATCTTTTTTTATAGAATCATAAGTTTTATCAGTAAAGAAAGTATTGTATTTATTCTCTTCATAATAAGCTTTTACTTCTTCCTCTGTTACTTTCGCTTGAGATTCAATAGCTGCTTTTACTTTATCTAAAGTTACTTTTTCTTCTATTTCTTTTCTCAAAGTAGTTCTTGTAAATCCTTGTGCTTGAAGTACTTTTTCAAATGACGCTGCATCTGGAAATTGTCCTTCTATTTGTTGGATTTGATCATCAATATCTTTATCTGTTACTTTAACTTTTAATTTTTTTGCATTTTGTAATAATAGTTCTTGTTCTACTAAATTATTAAAAATAAGTAATTTTAATTCTTCAACATCTGCAGATTCTCCATACTGTTGTTTAAAATTATCCACACCCATTTGAAATGCCTTTTCTATCTTAAGTATTTCTACTTTTTTCCCATTTAATTTAAATGCATAATTCCCACCTGTTAATTGTCCTAAACTTCCAAATAATCCTGCAACTATCGTAAGTATAAATGCCACAACAAATACTGCTATTAACGGCTTCATACTTTTTTTCAATTTTCTTATAGCCAATTTACTGCCTCCTCATTTAGTTTGTTCTACAAAACTCATTATACTAATAGTTTTATATTTTTTCAATGTTTTTTAAAATTTATTACAAATTTTTAAAAAATTCTTAATCATTTTTATTCCTTCAGGTGTATATATAGATTCTGGATGAAATTGCAATCCAAATAATGGATATTTTTTGTGTTCAATTGCCATTATTTCGCCACTTTCAGTTCTTGAGTTTATAACAAACTCATCACATAATGTTTCTTCCAATATAGCCAATGAATGATATCTTGCAACTTTACAAGGATTTTCAATCCCTTCAAAGACTCCAGTATTATTATGCGTTATCATTGAATATTTCCCATGAAACAGTTCTTTTGCATAACTTACTGTAGCTCCAAATGCTTCTCCTATAGCTTGATGACCTAAACAGATTCCTAATATAGGATATTCTTTATATAGTTCTTTTACAAGTTCTATACATATCCCAGCATCTTTAGGAGCCTTTGGCCCTGGTGATAAAACTATATGACTTGGATTTAATCTTCTTATTTCATCTAGACTTATTTCATCATTTCTATAGACCACTATTTCACTATTTATTGACCCTATATATTGATAGAGATTGTAAACAAAGGAATCATAATTATCAATTAACAATATCATTTTTTCCTCTTTTCAAAAAAAAGTAGGTTTTCACCTACTTTAAAATTGCTTTAGTTAAAGTTTCTAGTAAAATTTTATTATCACGTTCATCTACTAATTGTAAGTTTATTAAAAGACTTCCATCATTTATCCAACAAAGAACAGCAGGGTCAGAGTTTCTCAATTTAACCTCTATCTCTTCTGCACTAACCTCTTTAGGAGTTATTACAATAAGCTCTCTATTATAGGCATCTTTATATGAAACATTTTCTTCTACCTTCAAATATGGTCCTTCAATTAAACCAATATCGCAAGAATCTTCCAGTTCCTTTTCTAAACTTTTTATAAATTTAATATTTCTATTTTTAAGCTTACTCTCATCTAATGTTAAAACTTTCTTCAAATAAGAATTATCTTTATTTTCACTTATTTTCTTTTCAATTCCTAAGTAAAATAAAGTTTCTACTTCCTTACTTGGATAGAACATTTTTGAATAGACAGATTCTTTAATTTTCTTTATAAGTGATTTGGAACCTGCTAAAACTATACAATTTGGCAAATCTTCTGACTTAGATAAATCAGCCAACACAAGAGCTTTATTATTAATAAACTTACTAAGTTCTAAGCCCTTTGATGAAAGTTCAGAGTTCCCATTTCTCAAATAAAACTTATCACTTAAGAATACTGTTCTTTCCTTAGAAAGTAACTCTTTAATCTCATTATCTTTTAGCTTTGCTAAGCCTTCAAGACTATTTCCAAAGAAATCACTTAAAACTATGAAGCTATTTTCATCATAGTTTTTATTGTAATCATCTATACTTATACTATTTAGATTCCCAACTACTTTTTTTGTACAATTTAAGTTTTCCAAAAGAGTATTCAAATCTAAATTTTTCTCAAAACTATAGCTCTCTCTAACAGAGCTTATAACTTTATAGTCTTTATAACAAGTGTGTAGTATCGAGTAAAAAGCTCCTGAAAAATTTGAAAATAAAATATAATCTCCATCGCCAGAATAACTTTTTAGAATTTTTTCTATCTCTTCATTTAGTTTTATCTCTTTAGAATCAGACAAATCATATCTCAGATTATTATAACCTTTATATATTTCAGTAAAGTCTCTTAATATATCTTTTGAATATATCTTTGCTCCTAAAACTTCAGAATAAATAGTCCCTAAACAATTAACTATCTTATTTATACTTTGAACTCTTTCTTCCTTCAAAAAGTCTGTAAGTGCTTCAGTATAAAAAGCCATAGAAAAATCTAAATCTTTTACATTTTTTTCATTTTTAGCAGTACTTATTTCTAAATGTCTACTATCCAAAATTTTATTTATTTTCTCTTCTACCAGTACTCTACCATATTTATTAAGCATTATTTGTACTTCTGGCAAAGCTGTTAATTCGTCTAATTTTGGTATTTTATCTAGATAATTTTGTATCAGCATGAAATCCATAGTTTACCTCTTACTCTTCTCTTCCGTAATCTTCTTCTATATCATAACCATCTGCATCTTTTTTGATTATTCTTCTATCCAAATCATATTTTCTTATTTTTTCATATAGAGTTGTTCTTCCTATACCTAATAACTTAGCTGTTTCTTGTTTATTCCATCTTGTTTTTTGTAATGCTGATGCAATAACAATTCTTTCAACTTCAGCAAGTTCATAAACATCTCTTTCAAGAATTTCTTTTAATGGTCCAATTCCAATAATACTTTTATTTTCAATAGTATCAGATTTCATTTTTATTTCTAAAGGAAGATCTTCTACCCCAATAACTTTATTATTAGCTAATATTACCATTCTTTCAATGATATTTTTTAACTCTCTAATATTTCCTGGATATTGATATTCAAGAAGATATTTCATAGTTTCCCCAGCAATAACTATCATTTCTTTATGTAAATCAAGTACAATTTTATTTAAGAAATAGTTCGCAAGTAAAGGTATATCTTCTTTTCTATCTCTTAATGGTGGTACTTCTATAGGAAATGCTGTTAATCTATGATAAAGATCTTTTCTAAACAATCCTTTTTTCACATTATCCTCAAGGTCTTCGTTAGTTGCAGCAATAAATCTAACATCTACTTTTATTGTTCTGCTTCCTCCAACTCTTCTTAATTCACCATATTCGATTACTCTAAGAAGTTTTGCTTGAGATTTCATATCCATACTGCCAATTTGATCTAAGAATAAAGTTCCGCTATCAGCTTCCTCTATAATCCCTTTTTTCTGAGAAACTGCCCCTGGGAAAGCTCCTTTTTCATATCCAAAAAGTTCTGATTCTATCAAGCTTGAAGATATTGAAGCACAGTTGATAGTCACAAAATTTTTCTTTCTTCTATGAGATTTCTTGTAGATTTCTTTCGCTACAAGTTCTTTTCCTACTCCATTTTCTCCATTAACAAGAACTGTTAAGTCACTATCTGCAACTTTTTCTATAATTTGTTTTAGTTCTTTTACTTTACTATGTTGTCCTACTATTTCTTCAGATTCCTCAGTATCAGAAAGTTTCTTTTCAAGATCTCTTTTTTCTTTTAAAAGTTCTAAGTTATTAAGTGCTGGAATAATAATTCTATTTATATCTCTAAGTGTAAATGGTTTCACAATATAATTATATATGTCCCCATCTTTCACATCATTTAACATCTCATCATTTTCTTCAGAAATAAGCGCTATAGTAACAATATCTTTACCTATACCTTTTAATTTTCTCATTGCCTCTGCAAATGTAAACCAAGTTAAATTCTCATCTAAAAGAAGGATATCAAAATCACTCTCTCTAAGCATATCTAATCCATCTAAAAAGTTATTAAATGTGATAACTTCATATTCATCTTTTAATTCTTTTCTAATCTTTTTCAGTAATTCTTTAGTTTCTGAAATAGCTAAAATTGACTTTTGTCTCATTTTCCCCTCCTAGTTTATTGTCCAAAAAAACAACAGTTTTATATACATTTTAATTTTAACACCTGATCAATATTTTTTCAACTGTTTTTTTACACTTTCCATTATTTTTCATTATTTTTGTACTATATCCTATCATTTTATCAATATTTTTATATTTATATTAAAGTAACTACGTTCATCTTTCTATAATCAACAATCATTTTTCTTACATTTAAAGTAACTCTGTGTTTAAAAAACAGAAATTTTATAATTTTATGTTGTACACAACTTTTTTATATTATCTTATTCTAATACACATTTTAAAATATAATTTTATTATTGAAAATGAAAAAGAACAGGTTTGGGGAACCTGCTCTTTTTCATACATTGGGGATGTAATCAAATAATAGAACTAAGGAAGATGTTCTGATTATATTTACTATAAATCTATCTATTTCCTTTTTTTATTTTAAAAAAAATTTAATTTTTTTAGATAACTGATTTTCTAAGTTTTCATAAAAATATTTAACATATATTAAATAAAGACCTAACAACGAAGTTTATATAAGGTTAAGTTTTCAACTCTTATGGTTTTAGATAGTATTAATTCTGAAAAAATTTATATGTATCTTATACAAAATAAAAATCAAGGGGATTTCCCCTTGATTCTATTTTACAACTATATTTACTATTTTTCCTGGAACTATGATTACTTTAACTACATTTACATTTTCCAAATG
>JAGNSM010000025.1 GCA_017988045.1 Fusobacteriaceae bacterium | reverse complement strand
TAAGTTTATCAATTTCTTGGTTAGTTTCATTTACACTTTCAGTAATTTCTCCCATACTTTGCGACATTTTTTTAATATCACTAGTGCTTGAATGAGAAATTTCTAAAGATTTTTTGAAAGCTTCAGCAGTATGAACAATATTTTGATTCATATGGTTAGATGTAGAGCTAATTTCTTCTAGGGCTGCAAGACTTTCTTCAGAAGAAGCAGTTTGATCTCTTACATTATCAAGAACAATTTCAGTCTGTTCTGTTAATTGTAGGATACCCTTTGACACTCTGTCAGAAAGACTAGAAAAATGAATACTTTGTGAACCATTTATAATATTATCTATAGATTTTTTGATATTATCATTAGAAATTTTGGAATCTGAAACAAGATTTTTAATTTTACCCATAGATTCTCTCAGTCTAGTGACAAATCCATTAAATTCTCTTGATAAAATAGCAAGTTCATCTTTACCTTTTACATCAATTTGAACGTTAAGGTCTCCGTCAGATATTTCCAAAACTTTACCAACTAGAAGTTTAATTGGTTTGATAATAGATGTTGAAATTCTTTCAATAATCAAACTTAATAAGATAATTGAAATTACTACAACTATTAACATTTTATTTCTAAAAGAATTTAGCTCTGCAAGAACTTCTTCCTCAGATATAACTACTACTAGGTTCCATCTCAATTCTGGAATAGAGTTGTATGCAACATATTTTTTATCACCGTTCATTGAGTAATCATAGATTCCTTCATCTTTTTCCATTAAGACTTTTTGTACAGGTTCCAAATTAGGGTCAACCTCTGACATTTTTTTACCAATATAGTCTTTGTTAGTTGAGTGGGCAGCAACAGTTCCAGTATCTTTATCAATAATATAAGCATAGCCTGTTTCTCCAAATTTTACTTTGGCAATATTATTTGATACAGTTTCAAGGATTAAATCTCCAGAAAAAACTCCTCTTAAACTTCCGTCAGGATTTAAGAATTTCCCTGCAGCAGATACTGCCATTTTTCCAGTAACTAAATCAAGATAAGGTTTTCCATAAATAATTTTATCAGATTTCAAACCATCTGGGTACCAAGGTCTTTTACGAGGGTCATAATCAGCTGGTGGAACCCAACCAGAACCATCTACTATAAGTCCTTCAGTAGTACCATAATAAATATCTGAAATATCTCCATTAGAATCTTTAATGATTCTTCCCATATACTTTAGCTCAGCGTCAACAGAGGTAGTCGTATTTTCAAGAGATTTTTTAGTAGCGTCCAATGTCTTTAAATTCTTATCAAACCATCCAGTTATTTTGTATTTTTCTGAAGCCACAAAATTATTAAGTTCTGCATAACGAGTACTTACTATAATTTTTCTAGAATTAAAGTAAGAATAGGTTATAACAAAAGAAAAGATAAGAATGAATATTGGTAGAATAAAGATAATCATTTTAGTTTTTAGTGATTTCATAATGTCCTTCTCAAAATAATGTAATTTTTTTATTGGCAACCCATTTACTAATAATTCTGTTTACTTGTTATTTTTATTATACTAGATATTTAGAAAATTCCTTTAATAAAAAATTTAGTCAATTTCTTAGTTTAAGAAAATTTTATAAGTATAGACCTTTCAATTATTATGTGATATATTTGTAATAAGAGGTGAAATTCTTGAAATTTAAGAAAATTTATATAGAAATAACAAATGTTTGTAATTTAAATTGTAGTTTTTGTCAAAAAATAGATAGACAACTGGAATTTATGAACGTAGAAACTTTTAAGACAATTATAAAAAATATTAAAGAATATACTGATTATATCTATCTGCATGTTAAAGGAGAACCTTTACTACACAAAGAGATTTATAACTTTATAGATATAGCAGGAAAAGAAGGCTTAAAAGTAAATATAACAAGTAATGGAACTATTTTAAATCATAAAATATTGGAGCTAGAAGGATTAAGACAATTTAATTTTTCTTTACACAGTTTTGAAGAAGAGAGTGGAATAAATAAGACAGATTATATTCAATCAATTTTAGAATACTCAAAAGAGGCTAAAGCAAAAGGGAAAATAGTTTCTTTAAGATTATGGAATATTGAAGATGAAAGTTTGAGAGAAAAAAATCGAGATGTGCTTACTCAAATTGAAGAATTTTATGGGATTTCTTTAGATTTGGATAAATTTGTAAGGGGTCGAGGAGTTAAGCTAGAAGATAAGATTTATCTTAATTTTGAAGAAGTATTTGTATGGCCTAATCTTAATAACAAATTTTATAGCGAAAAAGGGTTTTGCTATGGATTAAATACTCATTTGGGAATCTTAGTTGATGGGACAGTTATTCCTTGTTGTTTAGATGATAACGGAGTAATAAATTTAGGGAATATTAAGAATAACACTTTAAAAGAAATTTTGGATTCTGAAAGAACCAAAAATATAATAGAAGGTTTTAAAAATAGAATTTGTACCGAAGAATTATGCAAAAGGTGTGAATTCAAAGAAAGATTCTAGGAGGGGATCCTATGTATAAAACATTAAACGAAAAGGAAAAAGAACATTATTTAGAATTGGCAAAGGATTTGTTGAAAGGAACTTTTACAGAGTGCAGAGATTGTAGTATTTACAATGGTACAGGATATTTTGTTTCATCTTATAAAGATGTTAATAAATTAGATGAAGTAGCAGAAAAAATTTATAAAATAATTGAAAAGAATAAAGCAGTACCAGATAAGGATTAAAAAATAAATGCAGAGATTTTCTCTGCATTTATTTTATTTCAATATATACTGGGCAATGGTCTGAACCTTCAATTTCATTAAGTATTTCAACATCTGTTACTCTAGAGATGAAGTCTTTGTTTACACAGTGATAATCAATTCTCCAACCTATATTTTTGCTTCTAGCAGCCATTCTATAAGACCACCATGAATATTTTATTTCTGTAGGTTTAAAGTGCCTAAAAGTATCAATATATCCAGCATTTAGAAACTTCGTCATAAAAGCTCTTTCTTCAGGTAAGTATCCGGGATTTTCTTCATTTTGTTTTGGTCTAGCAAGGTCAATCTCTGTATGGGCAATATTATAATCACCGCAAAGCACTATGTTTTCTCCTTTTGCAACTCTTTCATTACAAAGATTGAGCATAGCCTCACAGAAAGCAACTTTATAATCAATTCTCTTCCCAGCATCTTGACTATTTGGAAAATAAGCATTTATAAAAGTAAAATCCTTATATTTGGCAATAATAACTCTACCTTCATTATCAAAATCCGAGACTCCCATATCACTAACCTCAATAGGTTCCTCTTTAGAATAAATAGCTACTCCAGAATATCCTTTTTTTTCAGCCCATTTGAAATAAGATTTATATCCTTCTATATTCAAAAGTTCTTCACTTAATTGGTCTGGTTGAGCTTTTGTTTCTTGAATTCCTATAATATCATAATTAGAATTTCTTACATAATCGATAAAACCTTTTTTTTCAACAGCTCTAATTCCATTGACATTCCAAGATAATATTTTCATTATAAAGCTCCTTTTTTTAGGTATCTTTTCATTTTAGCAATAACCATGTTAATTGCAACTTTATTTTCCCCACCACGAGGAATAATAACATCAGCATATCTCTTGCTAGGTTCTGCAAACTCAAGATACATAGGTTTAACTGTTGATAAATATTGGTCTCTTACAGATTCAAAAGTTCTACCTCTTTCTTTAATATCTCTTTCCATTCTACGAAGCAGCATTTCATCTGCATCTGTATCAACAAATATTTTTATATCAAATAACTCTCTTATTTCAGGGACTGCAAAAATTAAAATACCTTCTACGATAATTATTCTTGAAGGATTAATAATAACTTTTTCACTTTTTCTCATGTGAGTAGAAAAATCATAAATAGGTCTTTCTACAGTTTTTCCATGAACCAAGTCTAATAAATTTTCTCTTAAGAGTTCAAATTCAATAGCATTAGGATGGTCGAAATTCATTTTAGCTCTTTCATCAATAGATTCAATGTGAAGTTCTTTATAGTAAGCGTCCTGTTCTACAAGTACAGCGTCTTCTGCTTCAAAAGTTTCTAGAAGCTTTCTAGCTATAGTAGTTTTTCCTGAACCGCTACCACCTGCAACACCTATAATAATACAATTTCGTTCCATTCATTTCCTCCTTTGGAATAAATCATATAGATTATACACTAGATAAATAAAAAGTTCAATATAACTATTCTTTTATTTGTGCTAGTTTAGTTTGACTTTTCGGATTCTACATTATACAATTAATTAGTAAAATTGTAATATAGTTAGTTTTACCAGTTAAAATTTATGATATACAAGGAGGGTTTATGATATCTTTTGAAAGAAGAAATACCTTATCCACAAGAGAAGTAGAAGAGTTGACAAATCTTGTAATTGAAACATTTAATGAATTTGTTGGAGTAGACTATTCAGAAGAGGGAAAAAATAGTTTTTATGAGTTTATAAATGATGGAAAGATATTTACAAATATGTTGTTAGCTCATGAATTCTTAATAACTGCAAAAGTTAATCAGGAAATTGTTGGAATAATAACAACAAGAGAGAGAGCTCATATTTCTCTATTATTTGTCCGTAAAGACTATCAAGGAAGAGGAATATCTAGAGACTTGCTAGAATCTTTATTGGACCTTACAGAAAAAGAAACACTTACAGTAAATTCGTCGCCATACGCACTTGAAATATATAAAAAATTAGGTTTTGTAATTCAAGAAAACCTACAAGAAAAAGATGGAATAAAATTTATTCCAATGGAGATGCAAGTAGTATAGATTATAATAGTTTGTTAAAATAAAAAAAGCTTAACCTTCAAGAATAGGTTAAGCTTTTTATTTATAATTCTGTTAAAGTTCCTTCAAAAAAATTGTTTATATTATATTCAATTCCATCTAATAAAGTAGATATACTTTCATCAGAAGCCCAAGCCATATGTGGAGTTATTATTATATTGGGTAAAGAAAACAAAGGATTTTCAGCTTTAGGAGGCTCACTTTTCATAACATCTATAGCTGCACCTTTAATTACTCCTTCTTTCAAAGCAATAAATAAGTCATCTTCGTTAATGATAGGACCTCTTGCAGTATTTATAAGGAAAGCAGTATTTTTCATTTTTTTTAGAGTATTTAAATCAAATAAATTTTCAGTATTTTTATTTAAAGGTGCGTGTATACTTATAAAGTCTGATTCACTTACTACTGTGTCAAATTCAATTCTATTTGGTGTTTTGTTATCTGTTCTAGGTCTTTCAGAAATCAGGGGTTTCATTCCAAAAACTTGTGCAAGTTCTGCAACTCTTCTACCAATAGCACCATATCCAATTATTCCTAATTTTTTCCCTTTAAGATTTGAGAATGGGAAATCTAATCTAGTAAATATTGGTGATTCCGACCATTTCCCAGATTTACTCAAGTTATTATACTCAATAAGAGATGAACTGAGATTTAGTATATATGTCAGAGTAATTTGCGCAACACTTTCTGTAGAATAATCTTTGACATTAATAACTTTTATTCCAAGTTCCTTTGCAGCAAATAAATCAATATTATTAACTCCTGTAGCTGCAATGCACACTAGCTTAAGTTGCTTGGCCATAAGAAGTTCAGATTTTCCCAGTAGTATTTTATTTGTAATAATTATATCTGCATCTTCTATTCTATCTTTTAGTTCTTCTTTGGAAGTTGTAGGATATTCAAGGAATGTTCCTAACTTTTCAAATCTACTGAGATCTTTTTTCCCTAGGCTTGAACTGTCTAAAAATACAATTTTCATAGTTGGTCTCCTTTAATATATAGCAATGTTACTAATCTTTAAAAAATAAGTTCGCTCATCATCAAAAATAACTCCTCCACCTATCCAAGTGTTTTCTATCATTTTTAGATTAAGCTTCAAAATAGTCATATCGTTATGATTGTTATTTACCTCGGTACTGTATTCTGCACCTAAAAGAACATCTTTATCAGGTTTAATTTGTGCAGAAACTCCAAATATTTCATCCTCATTATTATTCCCAATAGGAGAAGTTATGTTTAGATTTAAGAATCCAGCATTTTCATAAAAGCTATATTCTAAAAGCCCTATAGCGTAAGAAGATTGATTGTCCAAATCTTTTTTATATGCCATACCTACATTTACATTTTTTAGGATAGGAAAAGCAACTTTTATCATAGCATTTAGAGAAGAATTATTACTCATATCCAAAGTGGCTGTTCCTTCGACAAAACGTAGTATTCCGACTTTAAAATTCATATCACTTTTGTCATTGAAATCGCTCATCAAAGAAAGTTCATATTGTCTGGGACCCAATAATTTTGACCTTTCCACATAAAAAACTTGTGGTTCATAATTCAAGTTATAATTGTATAAAGTTTGAAGTTTAGATATTTTCTTTTCTTTAGTTTCTTCTTTAATTTTTTCCTCTTTAATTTTGCCTGAACTAACAGCAATATCTCCTTCTTTGATTCTAAAAGTAGAAAGTATATCAGCAGAAGCTAAAACCTGATTATCAAAAACTTCTTCTACCACAGCTTCTCCTACTTTTTCTTTAGAAAAGTCATTTAATTCTTTAGTCATTGGATTAATATTAGACTCGGTAAGTCTATAAATATTTAATATTTCATTTTTTTGGAAAGTTTTATTATCACTATTATTTAGAGTAATTTTACTTCTTTTTTTGTTTGTGATAACTGTTTTATTAAGATATTTTAGATATTCCAATTTATTCTCAAGGGTTTCTCTGTTTTTTTCGTTAATGAAATTAACAAAGTCATTTCTAGAGTTATCGTTATAAAATTCAGCTACCCAAACGTAATAGTCAGATTCATCTTCATAGGTATCAATGATAATTCCATTGACTTGAGCAGAAGTAGTTCCTTTAGTAGAAATATTAAGATTGTTAGTATTATTATTTTGTTCCAAAAGTAAAGTGGAATCAATGTAAGTATTTTTAATTCCTGCAATTTCAACTTTTGCCAGTTCTAAAGCTTCTGTTCTATAAGTAGAGCTATTCTTTTTTGAAACTATTCCCACACCTTCAAGAACACCTTCCACACTTCTGTGATTGCTAAGCCACCAAGGTTTTAATCCTTCTACCTGCTCTATCCTAGGTATCTTTACTGCTGAAAAAGAATAAAAACCTATTATTAAAAACATAAACATGTATTTTTTCATTAATTCACCCCAACATTTAGTTATTATAAAAGCCTGATTACATCAGGCTCTTATATTTTACAATATTTTTTTATAAATTTCTACCCTAGAATCTACTTAATCTTCGTCTCCACCATCAATATCTAAAACTCTGCACTCAGATACATCATAGAAAGTCCCTTCTTCATCTTCGTCAAACTCTAGCATAAAAGTAATATGTAAATTTCCAATTAAAAACCCTAGAAAATTTTGCTCTGTATCATGAAAATATTCAATCTTTTTAAGTTTTGAAGTTACAATAAGTTCTGCTATATCAGGTCTTTGTTCAATCAAATCATTAAGATCTTCCCTAAGGTCATATCCAAATTCTTGGAGTTTTTCTCCTATAACATCTAGTCTTCTATTTAATTTTTCTAAATCCATATGTTTAACCACCTTTCAGTTTTTTCAAAATATTCTAGCATTTTTTTCAAAAAAAAACAAGTTTTATGTGTTAGTAGAATGAATAAATATATTGATAAATAAAGAGTTTTTAAGGTATGAATAGAAGAAATTAAAAGTTTAGTCTTACTAAATTTTTTGTTGACATTTGCTAAATGCATCTGTATAATTAATTGCAATTTTCTAAAAATTAGCCATCAAAAATTTAATATATATTAGGGAATTCATCCCAAAAGAAGGAGGTAGATTGATGAAAGGTAGTAATATAAAAATTCAAAACGTTCAGAAAAATTTTGGAGGAGTTCAAGTTTTAAAGGATATTAATCTTGAAATCAAACAAGGAGAATTTTTCTCGTTATTGGGACCGTCAGGGTGCGGTAAAACCACTCTTTTAAGAATGATTGCTGGATTTTTAGAACCTGATCAAGGAGTTATATATCTTGGTGACGAAGACATCACAAGACTTGCTCCAAACAAAAGAAATGTAAACACAATTTTCCAAACATACGCATTATTTCCACATCTTTCAATATATGAAAATATTGCATTTCCATTAAGAATAAAAAAACTTCCAAAAGATCAAATTGATACAGAAGTTAAAAAGTATTTAGAAATGGTTAAACTGTCAGAACATATTAACAAGTATCCTCATCAATTATCGGGAGGACAAAAACAAAGAGTAGCAATAGCAAGAGCTCTTGTAAATCAGCCTAGTGTACTTCTTTTGGATGAACCATTATCTGCTTTGGACGCTAAATTAAGACAACATATGTTGATTGAGCTTGATAGTATACATGACCAAGTTGGGATTACATTTGTGTTTGTTACCCATGACCAAGGAGAGGCACTTTCTGTTTCAGATAGAATAGCTGTTATGAATAAAGGGGAAGTTCTACAAGTAGGGACTCCTAATGAAATATATGAAAAACCAGTAAATGAATTTGTAGCTGACTTTATAGGAGAAACAAATTTCATTGAAGGAAATGTTATTGAAATAAGAGAAAATTATGGAATAGCAAAAACATCTTTGTTTGGAGATATTAAATTTGAGCTCGATAAAGAAGTGGTTGTAGGAAATAAAATTAAGATTACAATTAGGCCTGAAAAAATTGTTGTTTCTAAAAATCCACCAAAATTTGTAGATGACAACGATAATGTTTTAAAAGGTACTGTTGATGAAATTATTTATTCTGGATTCCAAAGTAAATTTTTCTTAACAATTAATGGACATACAGAACATTTATTCCAAGCTTTTAAGCAACATCATGATTTCTTTATAGAGGATTCTTCTACTATTCATTGGCAAGATGAGGTTTATATAACTTGGGACTGTACTGACGGTTATTTAGTAGAGGTGATTTAGGTGAAAGAGAAATCTGGAATGATTTATTCATTGCCAATGACAATTTGGTTAACTTTACTATTTGTAGTGCCATCGTTTATTGTTATAGTAATGAGTTTTTTGAAAAAAGGACTTTATGGAGGAGTAACAAGTACTTTTTCTTTAGATGCTTATAAATCTTTGATAAACCCAAACTTTGTAAAGGTTGTATATAATACTCTTGAAATTTCTATAGTTGCCACTATAATTACTGTAGCAATTGCAGTTCCAGTAGCACTATTTATTGCTACATCAAAGTACAAAACTTTATTCTTATTCTTGATAATTATTCCTTTTTGGACAAATTTTCTTATAAGAGTTTATGCATGGATAGCAATATTAGGAAACAATGGATTCTTGAACAATATGCTTATTGCCTTACAAACTAAATTTCCTATATTTGCAGGAATAT
The DNA here is from genome assembly GCA_017988045.1 of Fusobacteriaceae bacterium. Classification (GTDB taxonomy): domain Bacteria; phylum Fusobacteriota; class Fusobacteriia; order Fusobacteriales; family Fusobacteriaceae; genus JAFGUR01. Next base: position 12,523 of record JAGNSM010000025.1, on the reverse strand, counting down.
TTGAAAATGCACCATATAAGTTTATGTATAACAAATATGCAATAATACTGATTACAGTTTATTGTTATCTGCCTTATGCGATTTTACCTCTATATTCGACTATTGAAAAATTTGATTTTTCTTTAATTGATGCAGCTAGAGATTTGGGAGCTACTAAGTTTAAAGCATATTTAAAAATATTTATTCCTGGAATTAAAGCAGGAATTATAACAGCACTTGTCTTTACATTTGTTCCTTCATTAGGGTCTTATGCGATTCCACAGTTAGTAGGAGACCAAAACTCATACATGCTTGGAAATATTATAGCTAATGAACTTACTATCGCAAGAAACTGGCCAAAAGCTTCAGCAATTTCAGCTATTTTAATTTTAATGACCTCAATTTCTATAATTTTTAGCAATTCAAAAAAAGAAAAAGAGGGGGAATAATGAAAAAAAGAGATAATAAATTTACATTCACATTATTTGTATTAACTATATTGTTTTTCTATATTCCTTTAGTAGTTTTAATTGTTTATTCATTTAATAGTGGTAAAGGTAATACATGGACAGGGTTTTCAACAAAATGGTATACAGAATTATTTCAAAATTCTGATAGATTATGGGTTTCATTTAGATACAGTATCATAATAGCTCTAATTTCAGCACTTACTTCAACAATAATTGGAACTTTAGGAGCAATTGCCTTACATTGGCATAATTTTAAACATAAAAAATATTTGCAATTAATTTCATATTTACCATTAATTATTCCTGAAATAATTATGGGGGTATCATTATTAATTTTGTTTACTCAAATTAAGTTTAAGTTGGGATTAACAACTATATTTTTAGCACATACTACTTTTAATATACCTTTTGTGTTATTTATAGTGTTATCTCGATTAGATGAGTTTGATTATTCTATAGTAGAAGCTGCATATGACCTTGGAGCAAATGAAAGACAGACTCTTCAAAAGGTTATTATTCCTTCACTTATGCCAGCAATCATATCTGGATTTTTAATGGCAATGACATTATCACTAGATGATTTTGTAATTACATTCTTTGTAGCAGGACCAGGTTCTTCTACCTTACCTCTACATATATATTCAATGCTTAAATTTGGAGTTTCTCCTGTTATAAATGCACTTTCTGTAATACTAATTGCAGGAACTGTAGCACTAGCAATATCAACAAGAAAAATTCAAAAATATATAGTAATTTAAGGAGGTTTTATGAAAAAAATATTATTTCTTTTAGCTTTAGTATTGGCTTTTACAGCTTGTGGTAAAAAAGCTGAAACTCAAGAGGACTCTAAAGTATTATACTTGTTTAACTGGTCTGATTATATGCCAGAAGAGGTTTTACAAAATTTTGAAAAAGAAACTGGAATCAAAGTTATTTTGGATTTATATTCTTCAAATGAAGAGATGTATACAAAAATAGCTGCAGGAAGTACAGGATATGATATTATTTTCCCTTCAGCAGATTATCAAGAAATTATGATAAAACAAGAGATGCTTGAAAAAATTGATAAAACTAAAATTCCTAATATTTCTGAACTTAACAAAGAAATGGTTGCAAAATTAGATTTTGACCCTAACTTAGATTATGTAATTCCATATGCTATGGGAGCTGTGGGAGTAGCAGTAAATAAAGCAAAAGTTCCAAATTATGATAGGTCTTATAAAATATTTGAGGATTCTAATCTAAAAGGGAAAATGACTTTGTTAAATGATTCAAGACAAGTTATTACATCAGCACTAACTTATAATGGATTAAATCCAACTTCTAAAGACCCTGCTGATTTGGCAAAAGCTAAAGAAACTATAATGAAATGGAAATCGAATATATTAAAATTTGATTCTGAAAGCTTTGGAAAAGGATATGCAAATGACGAATATTTAGTAGTTCAAGGATATTTTGAGAATATTTCTGCTCAAGTTACACCAGAACAAAGAAAAAATATGGATTTCTTTATTCCTGAAAAAGGTGCAACTATGTATATAGATTCAATGGTTATTCCTAAAGGTGCAAAAAACATTGAAAATGCTTATACATTTATGAACTACATTCATAGACCTGATGTATATGTGAAAATAGTTGATTTCTTCTCAATTCCTTCAATTAATGAAGGGGCAGAAAAACTAAGAAAAACTACTCCACCATATACTTTAGAAGATATGAAAAAGACAACATTACTTAGAGATTTGGGAGATTCAATAGAAGCTCATAATGCTTTGTGGAATGAGATAATGTCGAATTAATAAAATATAAAAACGAGTAACTGCTATTTCATAGTTGAAGAAGTTCAAACTGTGAAATAGCAGTTATTTTTTATGGATTATAAATGTTCATTGTTTCGTTAAATTTTTTAATGAAATTATTTTTTATATCCAAAGGCTCTAAAATTTCTATATCATTAAAAAATTGTGGAAAATAAATAATAGCATTAAACTCTTTACAATAAAAAGTATAGATATTTTCATTTTTTTCAATTATTTGTGGTCTATTATGAGGGCTTCTGTCAAGCTTTTCAATCCCTTTTTCTGTAAATTTCACTTTTAAAATATATCCGTAAGATAGGAATGGGTCAAAGTTCTTTCGGATTCCTTCTATTCTTTCTCGATATTCTTTATAAAACTTAAACTTGTCATCGGTTAATTTTATTTCTTTTATACTATAAAATTTAAAAGACCTTAAGTCTTTTGCTTTGTAATCATAGGAAACTAAATAATAAAATTTGTCATCGGGATTTATATCTAACAAATATGGTTCGATAATTCTAATCTCGTTGTGAAACCATACTTTACAAATTAGTTTATTTTTAATGGCAAATTCTATACATCTTATATTTTCTCTAAAAATCACTTCTGCTCTCATTTTAGGAGACATAAAAATATAGCTATATATAATATCTCTAAAGAAATCAGCCTTTGTTTCATAGTTTTGAATCTTAATGATATTTGTCCAGTCATTAAAAATAGTGTTTTCTTTGTTAAGATTGAATACAAGAGATTTGTTAATATTTGTTTTGCTAAAAGAACTTTTTATGCTGATTTTGTCCGAAAGTTCCTTGATAATTCTATTAATCAGAGTATTTTTTTTTAGTTCGAAATCAATTGAATCCTTTTCTAACTGTTCATAGATATGTTCTTCAACATAAGTTTTTATTTTATTTTCCATAGACACTCCTAAGTTATAACTTTATGAACTAATTATAATTTATAAATTTAATAAAATCAATAATTTTAATGAAAAATTTTGAACTTAATTTGAACTAATAAAAAATAATAGAGAAACTATTAATTTATTACTTTTAAAAGTATAATTGATTTATAGAATTAATTAGGAGAAAAATATGTGAAAAGTGGATGTTTATGTAAAGGTGGGGTATACTGGTGGGGAGAAGTAAAAAAAGGAGGGAATAAATGAGGTATGAAATAAGTTTAGAATTAGAAAATGAAAGAATAGTTCAAGACTATAGAAGAAAGTGTATGTCGCTTTTAAAAGCAATAACAGAAGATTATAATCCTAATTTCAAAGAGAAGCAATATGGAGAAAATAAGATTAAGGATTTTACTTTTGCAATGAATTTACCCTTTGAAAAGGTAGAAGGTAGTTTTATTAAGCTTAAAAATAAGTCAATAAAAATGTATCTATCTATTTATAAAATGGAAGATTCACTTTATTTTATGACAGCGTTTTTAAACGGAGTTGGAAAAACTTTTAATTTTGGTGAAAATAACACAATAAAAGTTTTAAGTATAAGACCAGTAAATGAAAAAGAGATTAGAGGAGAAAGCGTTATATTTAATCTAATGTCTGGACTTGTAATAAGGGAACATATAAAAGAAAAAAATAGAGATTGGTATCATTTAGTAACTGATGAAAAGGGTATTGATATACTTAAAACAAATCTAAAGTTTTCTCTTAAAGACAAATTCAAACAAAGTGATTTGGAAGCAATAGAAATTGAAGCTTTAAACACTAAAAAAACAGTAGTTAAGTTTTATGATTATAAGTTTCCAATAACTTTAGGAAATATAAAAGTAACAGCAAAAAAAGAGATACTGGAGTATTTTTATAAAAGTGGATTAGGTTCTCGGGCTTCTTCGGGGTTCGGAATGTGCGAAATAATTGATTAGGAGGTGACAAATGTTAACAGAATTAGAAAATGGTATTGTTCAGATTGAACCATCTGATTGGAGATGGGGGGCAAGTATTGTAGGGTTTATAAAATATATTGAGTATCATAAAGAAACAGAAAAAGTTGAAATTGATGATGAATATATAAAATTTAATATGGATTTAATTACAGAGGATAAATATTTAGAATTTGCAGAAAATATCTTTGCTGATAAAATGCATCATAAAATTGTTGAAGATTTATTAACTCAAGAAGGTACTCCCGAAAATATAAAGGCTATAAATGATAAATTATCTCAAAATACATCGAGTAATACTATTATGATAAAGACTTTTAAAGGCATAAAATATGATGGAGAAAATAGAGATTTAATAGAAACTATAATAGAAAAAAATAGAAAAGAGCTAATTTTAAATACCTTTAGAGGGGGACGTTCTTTATATTATAAGTTTTGTAATGAAAATAATATGTTAAAGGAAAAAGGAAGTTCTTGTAGACTTAGGGGTTATAGTATTGATATGGGGAAAAAAGGAAAATCGGTATCTTTTATGGCTAATGCAAGTACCTTTGTCTATGAAGACCATCCAATATTTGACTTTATACCCTTTGCATTTTCAAAAACAAGAGAATCTTTTTTTATAAACAATAATTTTACTATTAATCAATTAATAAAATCAAATAAATTTGAACCCTTTGAAAATGACAACGCATTTAAAAGTAAATTGTTTTTTAAAGTTAAAGATTCTTCAGATTATATTGATTATGACGTTGAGATAATTACTAAAGATATGGAAAAAGAGTATTATGAAAATTTGTATTTAAGAAAAAGTGCTATTGATATATTTGGAAATATAAGCGAAACTACATCTAATATTATAAGTTCTTCTTGTAAGTTGGAAAGATTCAGAGGAAATGTTCTTGGGGAAAGTGTTAATAGTGATGGATATATCAATATTCAAAGTATAGTTGTTAATTCAGTTATTAATAATATAAAACTAGATGATTTAATTGATGTTTTATTAAAGGAAAAAACTAAGCAATATTTAATTTCGCAACTAATTACAATTAATTTAGGAGGAAAAATGACAGAAGAACAAAAAAAAGCATTAGCTTCGGCACTTGCAATTAAGAAAAAATTATTGGCAGAAAATAAAGGTAATAAACTTAGAAGTTACGAGCAAAAATTTATAAGTGCAATTACTTTAAAAGACTACGATAGAGTAAAGGAATTATTATTACATCTTTCAGCTTATACTCAATTAAGAATTGATTTTGCAATGGAACTATTTGAAGATTTTGAAGGTAATAAAGATTTAGCTTATACTTTCATAAATGCTTTAGGTGAAAAAACAATGATAAAAAATGAAACAGAAAATAAAGGGGGACAAAACTAATGAAATCAGTAACACTAACAGTAATAGCAAATATGACATCAAATTATGGGGAATCACTTGGAAATGTGGCATCAGTTCAAAAAGTATTTAAAAAAGGGAAAACATATGCAACTAGAAGTAGAGAAAGTTTAAAAAATGCAATAATGATTGAAAGTGGTTTATATGATGATTTGGAAGTTAGTGTAGATGGAGCCACACAAAAAGTAGTCTCAGAAGAACTTAATGCAGCAACTTGTAGAGCCTTAGAAGGCGGATATATGAATACAAAAGTGGGGAAAGATGGAAGAACTTGTATAAGAAATAGTTCTATATATCTTACAGACGCTATTTCTTGTGAACCGTTTATATTGGAAAATAGATTCCATAACAACCTTCATTTAGCAACTACTTTTGCAAAAGCAAATAATTTGAATGTTCAAAATGATGCCAAAGCAACAGGATTAATGCCTTATAACTATGAGTATGATAAAAATATGAAAATATACTCTTTAACGATAGATTTAACAAAAGTTGGAAAAGATGAAAACTTTAATACTGAAGCTGATAACAAAGAAAAATGTGAACGTGTAATGGCAGTTCTTAATGCAGTTGAAAATTTAAACCTTGTGGTAAAAGGAAATCTTGACAATGCAGAACCTCTATTTGTTATAGGTGGATTAAGCGATAGAATGACACATCAATTTGAAAATGTGGTAAGCGTTCACGGAGGGAAATTAAAAATTACTCCTGACCTGAAAAACAGATTAGAAAAGGGTTATAAAGCAGCTCTTCTTGAAGGAGAAAATTTTGAAAACGAATTTGAAATAATGAAGGAACTTAATACTATAAGTGTTAGTGAATTTTTCGATAGCTTAAGAAGTGAAGTTAAAGCATACTATGAGGTGTAACTATGAAAGTTATAAGACTTGTGCTTACACAAAATAAGGCACACTATAAAAAAGAAGAAACGGTTACAAACAAGATGACTTATCCTTTGCCACCATTTTCTACAGTAATTGGGGCTATTCATAATGCTTGTAACTATAAAAACTACCATCCTATGGATTTATCAATTCAAGGAAGCTTTGAAACAGTAGGGCAAGAAGTTTACACAGACCATTGTTTTTTAAATTCTGTAATGGATGATAGAGGTATTTTAGTAAAATCTATAAATGGAGATTTTCAGTCTAAAGGCTTTACTAAGGTTGCCAAGGCTTTAAAAGGAACTGGAAATAGCTTTAGAAAAGGGATAACAATTCAAGTTTATAATCAAGAATTGATGAATGAATATTTAAAATTGAAAGATATTAATGATGAAACTACTGAATTTAAAAATAGTAGACTGAAAAAGATACAGGATTTAATTAAACTTAGAAAAAAAACTCTAAAAGCAAAAAAGCAAAAATTTGATAAAAAATCAGAAGAGTTTAACAAATTCTCATTAAGAGAATCAGAAATTCAAAAAACTGAAAAATTGATTTTAGAAAGACTGGAAAACTATGTTTTTGAGAATTGTACAAAGGAACTTTCTAAATATCAATCTTTAACTACAGCACCTAAATATTATGAAGTACTGTATGGAGTAAAACTTATAATTCATATTAGTTCTGAGGAAGAAACTTTGAAAGACATTAAAGAAAATATTTATAATCTGAGGGCTATTGGCAGAAGTGAGGACTTTGTAGATGTGCAAGAATGTGAAAAAGTAGATTTATCTATTGAAGAAAACTTGGAAAAATTTGATTTTTTCACAGGCGATTTAATAAATAAAGCTACACATTTGGCTTATTTAAACTATGAACACGTTAAAGATGAAAGTATTAATATACTGGGTTCAAGTGGAATTGCTAAAAGTGGAACTAAGTATTATATAAACAAAGATTACACAATAGAAAATCAAAAAAGAAAATTTAACAAGAAAAAAGTTATTCTTACTTCAAAACACACAATTAATGAAAATGCAAAAAATGTTTATGTAGATTCCATTAATAACGAGAATTATATATTAAGTTTTGTATAGGAGCCAATATGGATATAGAAAAATATTTAGCAAAACCTACTAAAAGTGTTAGAAAACATACGAATGAACTTTATGAAGCTTTAAATATTCTTGTAGAGCAAAAATATGTATTTGGGCATTTGTTAGAATTATTAAAAGAAGCAATAGAATATCACGATTATGGAAAAGTTAATAAATATTTTCAACAAAGAGTTAAAGGAGTTTTAAAATCCTTTGATGATGAAATTGAATTGCCTCACAATCTTTTATCACTATTTTTTATAAAAAAATCTACTGAAAATATTGAAGATTATTACAAAATAGCATATGCAATTTTAAATCATCATCAAAGATATGACCCAATTAAAACTTATAAAGAAAAGTCGCATTTATTAGCTGATAATCTTGCAGAATTTAGAAATTTTATTGTAAATAAGATTTCTGTTGAAGAAATAAATAATATTTCTAAATACAAAACAAATACAGAAGCTATTTTGCTAAAAGGCTTCCTGCATAAATGCGATTATTCAGCAAGTGGAGAGTATATTATTGAATACAAAAATAATTTTCTTATAGACTCTTTAAATAATAAATTTTTACCAACACTAAGAGAAACAGTAGTTAATGCTGATTGGAATGAATTACAAAACTTTTGCAAGAATAATTCTAATGAAAATATAATTACCGTTGCAAATACAGGAATGGGAAAAACAGAAGCTGGACTTTTGTGGATTGGAGATAATAAAGGATTTTTTATATTACCTTTAAAAACAGCGATTAATGCTATATTTGATAGAATACAAAATAAAATTATTCAAAATGAAAATATAGAAGAAAGAGTTTCTTTGCTTCATTCAGATACTACTTCTTATTATTTGAAGGAATCTACAGTAGAAGAAGATAAAGTTATTGAGTATACAAACAAAGGTAAACAATTTAGTTTACCTTTAACAATATCAACTTTAGACCAAATTTTCAATTTTGTTTATAAATATAATGGCTTTGAGTTAAAGCTTGCAACTCTTAGTTACTCCAAAATTGTTATAGATGAAATTCAAGCATATTCCCCTGATTTATTAGCTTATTTGGTTTATGGATTGGAAAAAATAACAGAAGTTGGGGGAAAATTTGCAATTTTAACTGCAACTTTACCACCTTTTATCAAGGATTATTTGAATGAAAATATTAAAGGAATTAAATTTGAAAAATTTACCAAAGGAAAAGATAGACATCATCTGAAAGTCTTTGAAGAAAGCTTAAATGCTCCGTTTATTGCAGATTTTTACAAAGAAAAAGGTGGAAAAGTTTTAATAATTTGTAATACTGTTAAAAAATCACAAGAAGTTTTTGACCTTTTGAAAGAAACTTATAACATTGAAAATGTTGAACTTCTTCACGCAAAATTTACTAAAAATGATAGGAAAGAAAAAGAAGATAATATTTTAGCTTTTGGAGATACAGAATATAAAGGAAATAAAATTTGGGTAGCGACTTCTGTGGTAGAAGCTTCTCTTGATATTGATTTTGATTATCTATTTACAGAATTAAATGATTTAAATGGATTTTTTCAAAGATTGGGTAGAGTGAATAGAAAAGGGGAAAAAGATGCGATGCTTTCAGAACCAAATGCCTTTTTATTTACTGAAATTGATAGAAATTTATTAAAAAGTCCTGATAGCAAAAGAGGATTTATAGACCAAAAAATATACGAACTTTCAAAGGAAGCTTTAAGAGGTTTTGATGGAGTTCTTAGTGAAGATAAAAAAGTAGAACTAATTGATGAATGGCTAACTACTGATAAAATTAAGGGTTCAAGCTTTGAAAAAAGATATGATGATGTAAAAAAGTATATTGATTCTTTATATATTGGAGAAAAAAGCCTTGATGATGTTAAAAAAATGTTTAGAGATATTAGTTCCTATAATGTAATTCCTAAAAGTGTTTATGAAGAAAATAAAGTAGTGATTGTAGAGAATAGAGATATATTAAATGAAGAATTTGAAAAAAATCCTAATTTATCAGATGAAGAGAATAAAGAAAATAGAGAAAAGTTTTATTTAAAAAAAGTGAAAGCAAGAAATAATATATTTGATTTTACAGTTTCTGTTGGATTATTCGATTTAAATCCTGTTGGGAAGATTACATGGAAAAATGGAGAAATAGAAATGACAGAATGTAATTATTCTAAGGAAAGAGGTTTTGAGAGAATTAGAGCTGAAAAGCATAAGGAAGAAACTTATGATAATTATATTTAGGCAATCTTAGGAGGTCTCCCACAATGATTGACGACATTAGAATTACAGGAGTTATGTTTTATTATCACTTTGTTTGTAATAGAAAACTTTGGTATTTTTCGCATAATATTTCTATGGAGCAAAACAACGATGATGTTGCCATAGGAAAACTTATTGATGAAAAAAGTTATGATAGAGAAAAAAAGCAGATTCTTATTGATGGAATTATAAACATTGATTTTATTGATGGAAATAAAGTTATTCACGAAGTTAAGAAATCAAAGGCTGTAAGTGAAGCAGGAATATGGCAACTGAAATATTATTTGTATTATTTGAAAAATAAAGGGGTAGAAGATGTTAGTGGACTGGTAGATTATCCACTTCTCAAGAAACGTGAAAGAGTAAATTTATCAGAAGAAGATATTTTGGAGATAGAAAAAATCCTACAAGAAATAAAAGATACGATAAATTTACAGCTTCCACCCAAAACTATTGATAGCCATATTTGTAAAAAATGTGCTTACTATGAACTTTGTTATATTTAGGGGGACTTTATGAAAAGAAACTACTATATTTCAAAAAATGGAACTCTTCAAAGAAAGGATAATAGCCTCAATTTTAAAATCGAAGATGGCGACCATAAATATATTCCTGTAGAAGATGTTGACAGCCTTTATATCTTTGGCGAAGTAACTCTAAATACCAAACTTATAAATTTTCTTTCTCAAAATGGTGTGATACTTCACTTTTTCAATTATTATGGCTTTTATACAGGGACTTTTTATCCAAAAGAAAAACTAAATTCAGGATATTTATTTGTAGAACAAGTTAAACATTATATAGAAAAAGAAAAAAGAGTGAAAATTGCTAAAGAAATAATAAAATCGGCTTCCTATAACATTCATAGAAATGTTAGGTATTACAATGAAAGAGGAAGAGATTTGAATCATGAACTCGGATTTATTGAAGATATGAGAAAGAAAATTGATTTTGTAGAAGAAATTAATGAGCTTATGGGGGTAGAAGGGAATATCCGTAAAAAATATTACGAAGCTTTTAACAAAATTGTTAATCAAGAAATAAATTTTGAAAAAAGAGTGAAAAGACCTCCAGATAATATGATAAATAGCCTTATTTCCTTTTGTAATTCAATAGTTTATACAACAGTTTTGAGCGAGATTTATCATACTCAACTTACACCTCTTGTGAGCTACCTTCACGAACCTAGTGAAAGACGATTTTCATTAAGCCTTGATATTGCTGAAATATTTAAGCCGTTAATTGCAGATAGACTTATATTTACTGTGCTTAATAAAAATATGATTAATGAAGATGATTTTGAAAAAGAGTTAAATTATGTTTACATTAAAGATAGGGCGAGAAAGGTTATAATTGAAGAATTTGACAAAAGGCTTGAAACAACTATAAAACATAGAACTTTGGGACGTGAAGTTTCCTATAGATATTTAATAAGGCTAGAATTATACAAGCTTGTAAAACATTTAACAGGTGAAAAAGAATACGAAGGGTTTAATATATGGTGGTGATGAAATGTATGTAATTTTAGTTTATGACATTGGACAGGTTGATAATAATGAAGGTGCAAGAGTTCTAAGAAATGTATTTAAAACTTGTAAAAAATATCTTCATCATATTCAAAATTCTGTTTTTGAAGGAGAAATTTCTAAGGCAAAACTTGAAAAACTTAAATATGAGCTGAAAGAATGGATTAGAGAAGAAAGAGATTCTCTTATTATTTTTGTGGAAAATGATAATAAATGGTTGAAAAAGGAATTTTTAGGAATAAAAGAAGATAAAACGAGTAATATGATTTAACTTTAAATTTTGTACAAAATATGGTACAATAATTTTGAGGTGATAAATATGGAAGCTGTTAATTTTTCAGAATTTAGAGAAAATTTAAAAGGATTTTTGGATAAATCCTATGATAATCATGAGGCAATTATTGTGACGAGAAAAGAAGGGAAAAATATGGTAGTTATTTCTATGGAAGATTATAATTCCATTATGGAAACAAATTATCTTCTAAGTAATAAAGTTAATGCAGAACACCTTTTTAAATCTATTGAACAAATTAAAAAAGGTAAAAAAGTTGAAAGAAAGCTTGAGGATTTGGAATAATGAAAATAAGTTTTTCAGAAGAAGCTTTTAAAGATTATGAATATTGGCAAAAACAGGATAGAAAAACGTTAAAAAGAATAAATGAGCTAATAAAAGATTGTATAAGAAATCCTTTTGATGGAATTGGGAAAGCAGAACCTCTAAAAGGAGATTTATCAGGATTTTGGTCAAGAAGGATTGACCAAGAGCATAGATTAGTTTATACTATTGAAGAGGATGAAATAATTATTATTGCTTGTAGATATCATTATACAAAATGATTTCTGTCGACCTTTGATAATGCAAAAACCTAAGTACATTGACAGAAAAATAAAATCAATATTATTAAGGCGTTTAAGAATACCTTTAATAAAACACAAATTAATCATTAGGAATTTTTTATATTTTCTTGTAAGCGACAGAATGGGCTTGTAGAAAGTATAAAAATCAATAGTTATAAAGAAACGGATTTAATCTAAGCCATAGTGGAATGTAAATTTGTAATTCACAGCTATATTCTAGTTCTATATACTCATTTAATCTAAGCCATAGTGGAATGTAAATTAAGAAATATCAATGTTGTTTGTGTAATTTGTTGTATTTAATCTAAGCCATAGTGGAATGTAAATGTGGTATATCTGTAATACATTATACCACTTTTATTT
>JAGNSM010000099.1 GCA_017988045.1 Fusobacteriaceae bacterium | reverse complement strand
TAAAAAGTAGCGGAAAGAAAATTAATTATGATATAATGCTCGGTAGTACTAAAGAAATGGTTGATTTATATAAAAATATAGGAAGATTTTCACTAAGTAACGAAACAGTCTTTATAAATGGTGAAAACGGAACAGGAAAAGAGTTACTTGCAAAAATTCTTCATGAGTTTAATAAGAAAGAAATAGGAGAGTTTTTAGTAATTCATGGAAATATAAATGAGTTAGCAGATAAAGTTATTTTTGGTGAAGAGATTTATGATGGAAATAAGCTTCTAGAAGTAAAACAATCATCATTAGAAAAAGCAAGTAATGGAACAATTCTTATTAAAGAAGTTGAAAATCTAAGTCTTGAGACCCAAATTAAACTTTTAGAGTTTATAGAAACTGGAAATTTCGTTAGAATAAATGGAAAAGAAAAAGTAAATTCAAAAACGAGAATTATATGTTCTTCATCGAAAAATTTGGAAGAAATGGTAGAAGAAAATAGATTCTATGAAGGTTTATGGGATAAAATTGAGAAAAATACTCTCTATATTCCACCATTAAGAGAAAAAAAAGATGATTTACCTGAACTTATAGAGTATTTTATAGATATTTTTAATGATGAGTTGAAACTTAATATAAAAGGCGTAGATAAATTAGCATTGAATAAAATTATGAAATATAACTTTCCAAATAATATAAAGGAATTGAAATCTGTTATAAAAGCATCAATGGCTTTAGCGAGAAATGAGTATATTATAGTAGAAGATTTGCCTGCACAGGTAATAGGGACTAAAATTTCTAAAAGATACGGTGCAGTTCACGATTGGGTACTTGCTGATTGGATTGAGGGAGAACTTGATATGCTTGAAAAGACTAATGAAGGCGAGTATTATGATAGTCTTATTTCAAGGGTAGAAAGAGAATTGATAAGGCAAGTTTTAGAGAGAACTAAGGGGAAAAAGGTAGAAGCTGCAGAGTTGCTAGGGATTACAAGAACTACCCTTAGAACAAAAATGAATAGTTATGGTTTAGATTAGTTTGGAGGAAAGTTGTGGAACATATTACTTTATATAGAAAATACAGACCAAAGGGATTTGAAGAGGTAGCAGGGGAAAAAGAAATAATTACTACTATTAAGAATTCTCTTAGGGAAAATAGAGTTTCTCATGCGTATCTTTTTACAGGGCCTAGAGGTGTTGGGAAAACAACAACAGCAAGGCTTATAGCTAAAGGATTGAATTGTCTGACAAATGGAGTTACAGATGAACCTTGTAATACTTGTGATAATTGTTTGGCAATAGATAAAGGAAATTTTATTGATTTGAATGAAATAGATGCAGCATCTAATCGTGGAATTGATGAAATCCGTGCTCTAAAAGATAAAATAAATTATCAACCAGTAAATGGCAGAAAAAAAGTATACATAATAGATGAAGTTCATATGCTTACAAAAGAAGCTTTTAATGCTCTTTTAAAAACTTTAGAAGAACCACCTTCACATGTAGTTTTTATTCTTGCAACTACAGAGCCAGACAAAATCTTAGACACAATAATTTCTAGATGTCAAAGATATGATTTTACATTTTTTTCACTAACAGAAATGAGTGGAAAACTTCGTGAAATAGCTGACGCTGAAGGCGTAATAATAGATAATGATTCTTTAAAACTGATTTATGAAAAATCAGGTGGAAGTATGAGAGATGGAATTTCAGTCTTTGAAAAAGTAATGTCTTACTATTTTAATGAAGAGATTACTTATGAAAAAACAGAAAAAGCTCTAGGAGTAATACCTAAAAATAAACTTCTGGAATTTGAAGTTATTGTTAATAATAATGATATAAAAGATGGAATGATTTTTTTAGATAAGCTTTGGGAAGTTGGAATTGATATTGAGGACTTCTTAAGAGATTTTGCGTATTTTATAAAAAATAAACTCTTGAATGATAGTGATATGCCTGTAATTAGAGGAATTGCTATAATAGAAAAAATATTTGAAGTTATTAATAAATTCAAATATGAAGAAGATAAAAGACTACTTGGATATTTAATTTTGTATAAAATAGTGGAACTACCTAAAGAGGAAGTTGTGCAAACAATTAAATATATTGAGAAAGAAATAGTCAAAAAAGAAGTGGTAGAAGAAACAGAAAATGACATAAACATAAGTATTAATGAAATAAAAACAAAGTGGAAAGATATAAGAGATAAAGTAAGTAGAAAAAAAATTGCTTTAAAAGCTTTTTTATATGAAGCTAGTGTAAGCAAGTTATCGGGGAATAAACTTTATCTTATGTTTCCTAAGGATTATAGTTATCACAAAGAAATGATGGAAAAAAGAGAAACTAATGATATCCTAGAAGCAGTATTGGTAGAAGTTTTCGGGAAAGAAATAAAAGTTATTTATGAATTAGAGGGGCAAAAAGAAAAGAAACACGTAAATACTGATGGGGGACTAGTAGATAAAGTCAAAGACTTTTTTGATGGCGAAATCATTAAGTAAAGGGATTTTTAATTCTTAGAATGAGGATGGTTATATGGAAAATCAATTTGAGCTGTTAAGGGAACAGTATGAATTATTGGAAAATAAGTATGCAGAAAAAAGCTTTAAATTTTTGACTATACATCAAATAACAAAATCAATTGCTAAAGAAAAGAATATAAATAATTTAAAAAAATTAATTTTGGATATGCTTTTTGAAGTTAGCCTTGTTAAAAGAGGATTATGTTTTGAAATTAAAAATCAAAAGTTAATGTTTTTAGACAGTAAAAATTTTTATGACTTTTTAAGTGGAGATGAACTGAACTTAGAAAATCGTAAGAATGAAATAGAATTTTTGGAAAAGGTTTCTATCATAGAGATTGGTAAACTTAATGAAAGAAAAATATTACCTGAAATATTTGGTAAATTTGAAGAGGGATATTGTTTAACATTCTTAGGAAATAATGAGAGTTTTGAGACAATGTTCATTGTTCTAGGGGAGAAATCGTATGGGACTTATAGTGAAGTTGATGATGAATTCTTAGTAACTATAAGAGGTCAAGTTGATATTATTTTGGAAAATGCAATAAAAACACATATGATTGAGAAAAAGAATAAAGAACTTATTGAAAAAAACTTTAATTTATCACTTATAAATGAGTTTGCAGTAAAATTGGGTTCTACTCTAGACATGAAAGAGCTGTATTCGCTTACTAAAAAATTGATAAATGAAAACTTCAATTCAATAAATGTTTTAGCTTATTCTTATGATTCTGACACATATAAACTTACTATTGAAAAAGATATTGAAGAAGAGGATGAATCGGATATTATTAGTTTATTAGATTATTCAGATTTTGAGATTAGTCAGCTTACAACAGGTACTATTGGAATAAATAATGAAAAACAAGAAAGTTTTGGAATCTGTAAAAAAATAAATGAAGAACTTAATAGAAGGAAAGGTCTAGGTTCAGACTATATCGTTCCGTTAACAAGTAATGGAAACTTACTGGGAATTATTGGATTTAGAAGTGAAAAAAATCTAGATTTAGATTTTTTGGAGACATTAAAACAGCAAATATCTATGTATATACAAAATGGAACATTGTATACAATGGCAATTACTGATTCAATGACTAAATTATATCTACAAACTTATTTTAAAGAACGTATTGAAGGAGAATTGAAGAGATATGAGAGATTAAGCCAAGAGTTTTCTTTGATAATCCTTGATATTGATCACTTTAAAAAGTTTAATGATAATTATGGGCATCTTGTAGGTGACTATGTTCTAAAAGAAGTAGCTAAAATAATTAAAGTATCAGTAAGAAAACTTGATATAGTTTCTCGTTATGGTGGAGAAGAGTTTGGAGTGATATTGTTAGGAGCAACATCTGAAACAGCAGTTACTGTTGCAGAGAGAATAAGATATAATATAGAAAATAGAATTTTTAGTTATATGGGTCAAGAGATGAGAGTTACAATAAGTGGAGGAGTTGCTCACGTAAAAGATATAGATGTATATGAGCATACAGAAATCATAAAAGTAGCTGATAAAGCTTTGTACGAATCCAAAAATAATGGTAGAAATAAAATTACTCTTTATAAAAGGTAAGAGATGAATTTGGAATAGGAGAAAAAATGTTATATTCTATAATAGTAAGTTTACTATTAGGTTTATTGGCAGTATTTCCTCCCTATTTAGGCTTTTTATATACTGGAAAAATTATAAAAGAGTTTAAAGATAGAGGAATAAAAAAAGGATTGATTGTATTTTTTTTAAGTGGTATTGGGATTTCTTTAGTTTTTAACGTAATTCCTTTAATAGCTATGTTTTTTAGTATTTATGGAGTGATTTTAGTTTTATATTTGATTTTTGAAAAGTATGATATAGGAGAATGGAATAAGGCATTTATGTCTACAGTAATTTCTATGTTATTATTAGGAATAATATACTTACTAAATAGAGATTTTTTTCTTAATTTGAAGGTAGTTTTTATAGAACAAGTACTTGTAACAATTAAAAAAGTAGAGCCAAGTATTTCTGGTGATGAAGCGTTAAAAATGACTAAAGATATTTTTAATGAATTATTGGTTTATTCTACAGTATTTGTTTTTTTACAAAATTTATTAACAAGTTTTACTATAAATTTAAAAAAAACTATTAATTGGGAATTTAGCTATGTATTTCTATTAGGTTATATTGTTGCATTTGTTGCAATAAAAATATATAAAATTGATAATATTTATGTACAAAATTTGATGGATAGTATAAAATATTTATATATTCTTTACGGGTTCAAAGAATTTTATTTGAAAATAAAAAATATATTTAAAATGAAGTTTTTAAGTTTTGGAATTGTATTGCTTATATTAAGCATTCAACCAGCCATATTATTTATATATGGTTCACTAAAAAGTTTTAAACTATTTACAGCTAAAGAGGAGGACATATAATGTCAAAAATACAAGTAATATTAACGGATAATGTTGTTGGTCATGGTAAAAAAGGTGAAGTAGTAAGTGTGGCAGAAGGTTATGCTAGAAACTTTATACTAAAACAAAATAAAGGTATTATAGCAACACCAGAAGAAATAAAAAAATTAGAGGCTAAAGCTGATAAAAAAGATAAAGAAGAACAAAAGAAAAAAGAAGAAGCTCAAAAAAGTAAAGTATTCCTTGAATCAAAAGAAATTACTTTGAAAGTAAAAGTTGGAGCAGGTGGAAAAGTATTTGGAGCAATAACTTCTAAAGAAATAGTAGAAGAAATAGAAAAAGTATTTAAAATAAAAATAGAAAAGAAAAAGGTAGAAGCTAACTTTAAAACAACGGGAACTCATACAGCTGAAGTAAAACTTCATCAAGATGTAAAGGCGAATGTTAAAGTAGTTGTAATAGGAGAATAATGCGAGTTAATTACTCGCATTTTTTAACTATTTTAGTAGAGTTATAAGTTTCAAGGAGGACATATGGAAGTAGAAAAACTAAGGTCAATTCCTTACAGTAATGAGGCTGAAAAGTCTGTACTTGGGGGAATACTTCTGAAACAAGATGTTTTGGAAGACATTGTTGAAATTTTGAAAATAAGTGATTTTTATAAACTATCACATCAATATATATATGAGGTCATGTTAGAATGTTATAATCAAGGGATGGGAATAGATCCAGTTCTAATATCAGAGAAGTTAAAAAGAAAAAATAAATTTGATGAAATTGGTGGAGAAAGCGTACTATTTGAAATAATAGAGACAGTTCCAACAGCTGCAAATGTTGTAAATTATGCAAGAATAGTTAAAGAAAAGGCAATATTAAGAGGCTTAATAAATGTGGGGTCACAAATTGTAGAGATGGCTCATGATGGATTTGAAGAAGTAGACAGTATTTTGGACAAAGCAGAATCTCTAATATTTAAAGTTGCGGAAAACAAAGAAAATAAAGAAGTTGTTACATTAAAAGAACTTATTCAACCTGAATTAGATAGATTAGAACAAGTCGTTCATAATAAAGGAGTTACTACAGGAATTTCGTCAGGATTCAAAAATTTTGACCAAATGACCTCAGGATTTCATGATTCAGATTTAGTAATTATTGCAGCGAGACCTTCAATGGGGAAAACAGCCTTTGTTCTAAATTTGGCTCTTAATGCTGCAGTTAAGCAAAATAAAGGAGTATTGGTTTTTTCTCTGGAGATGTCAAACTCACAAATATTCCAGAGATTCTTGGCTATAGAAGCAAAAATTCCTCTTGCTAAAATTAGAAATGGATTTATAGATGAACATGAATGGGGACAACTTGGAATTGCTTCTGGAAAATTAGCAAATTCTAATGTTCAAATAGCTGATGTACCGAATGTAACTGTTCTTGAAATAAGAGCTATGTCTCGTAGAATAAAAGCAGCAGGAAAGCTCGATATGATATTAATAGATTATTTACAACTTATAAAAGGAGTAGGTAAAGGAGATAATAGACAACAAGAAATTTCTGATATTTCAAGGTCTTTAAAAGGAATAGCTAGAGAATTAAATGTACCAGTTATAGCCTTATCTCAATTGTCACGTGCTCCAGAGCAAAGAGCTGACCGTAGACCAATGCTGAGTGACCTTAGAGATTCAGGAGCAATTGAGCAAGATGCGGATATGGTTGTATTCCTATATAGAGATGAATATTACAATGAAGATAGTGAGACTAAAGGGTTAGCTGAAGTAATAATAGGTAAGCAAAGAAATGGACCTGTAGGAACTGTAAAACTTACATTCTTAAGTGAATTTACTAAATTTGCTGATTATACAGACGTAGTTATGTAATAAATTAATTTTATAGGAGGAATTGTATAATGTTAGAATTATTATATAAGAGAAGAAGTATTAGAAAATATGAGGATATACAGGTAGAAGAAGAAAAAATTAATAAGATAATAGAAGCAGCTTTATTAGCTCCAAGTGGAAGAAATTTGAAACCATGTGAATTTGCTGTTGTAACTAATAAAGAAATTATAAAAAAACTTGCTGAAAGTAAAGAAACTGGAGCTCAATTTGTTGAAGGAGCCCCTTTAGTAATAGCTGTTTTGGTTAATGACGAAATATCAAATACTTGGGTAGAAGATGCATCAATAGCTCTTACTTTTATACAATTAATGGCTGAAAATTTGGGATTAGGAAGCTGTTGGATTCAGTTAAAAGAAAGAAAAACTAAAGATGGAATAAGTTCTGAGAAATTTGTTAAAGATTTGGTAGGAATAGAAAAGAATTTGAGGGTAGAAGCTTTGGTTTCAATAGGGTATTCTGATGAAATTAAAGAAGCTAGAACAAAAGAAAATTTAGATTATAATAAAGTAACTTGGAAAAAATAAAGCTAAAAAGATAGAAAAATTCTATCTTTTTTATTTGAGATTTTTAAAAGAAGGGATTAATAAATATGCGTTTAGATAAATTTTTAGTAGAATGTGGAATAGGAAGTAGGACAGAAGTAAAAAAAATATTGGGAAATGGTCAAGTTAAAGTTAATGGAGTAATTACGAAGTCTTCTAAAGAACAAATAGATGAAACAAAAGACAAGATTACTTG
>JAGNSM010000098.1 GCA_017988045.1 Fusobacteriaceae bacterium | reverse complement strand
AAACATTTTTACAAAACTATTTGCATCCTGCAATTTCTCAAAATTTAGTAGAGATGACAATACCTGATAAACCTAATAGTAGAAATCAAAAATATAGATTAGTAAAAATATAATAAAGAATTGAGGGGGCATATAAAACAAGCAGAAAAAATGGCGATGGGGATAATTAGTTAGAGGAACAGATTTTATAAAAAAGGGAGAATCATGAGAAATTTAAAGATTATAAGTGTTGGTGTCTATCTACCAACGCAATATGTAAAATCAGAAGATTTAGATCAAAAATGCGGATTAGAAAAGGGAACTGTTGAAAAAACAACAAAAGTCAAAAGTAGATATTACATTGAAAATGAAACAAACTCATTTATGGCAAAAAAAGCAATAGAAGATGTACTAGAAAAGTCAAAGTTAACGATAAACGACATAGATTGCATAATTGATGCAAGTGGAACATTTGAACAACCAATACCCTCTGGTGGAAGTCTTATTGCGAAAGAATTAGGAATAGAAGAAATATCAACAATAGATATTGATAATACATGCATAGGATTCATAACGGCACTTGATTTAGCATCTTGCTATTTTGTTGCAAATAAATACAAGAGAATAATTATTGTAACTAGTGAAATTGCTTCTGTTGGTCTTGATTATACACATATTCAAAGTGCATCTTTGTTTGGAGATGGAGCAACAGCAACTATTGTTGAAAATGATCAAAATAGTTATGTTTTGGGCTCTGTATTCAAAACATATAGCAAAGGAACTAGTTTTACAGAAATAAGAGGTGGCGGAGCAAAAATGCATCCTAAATATTATGGAGAAGATACACTAAAAGACTTCTCTTTCCAAATGAATGGAGAAGATGTTTATAAATTAACTAGAAAATACGCTCCAAAAATTCAAAATCAAATATTAGAGGAATCAAAGTGTACGTTAGAAAATATAAATTGTATAATTCCACATCAAGCAAGCCCTACTGGAATAGATTTGATGAGTAAATTTCTTAAATGGGAAAAACAAGATGTTATTAATATAGTGAAAGAGTACGGAAATATGATTAGTAGTTCCATTCCATTAGCACTACATATAGCAATAAATGAGAACAAAGTAAAAAGAGGAGACAATATTTATTTTATTGGAACTGCTGCTGGGCTTATAATTGGTGGATTAATATTAAAGTATTAGGAGTGTTATATGATAGAAAAAATTATAATAGATAAGGTAGGAAGTTGTTATCAAAAAGAGTCAGTAGTACTAAGAAAAGGCTCTAAAAAAGAAATAGAGTTTCCTGCACTTATCGCTATAATAAAACATAAAAAATATGGAAATATACTGTATGATACAGGTTATAGTGATATGTTTTTTGATGAAACAAAAAAATATCCTGCGAAGATTTATAGAAAATTAACCAAAGTTATTATAGATACTACTATAGAAGATGTTTTGGAAAAATATAACTTAAAGATGGAGGATATAAATTACGTATTTGTATCTCACTTTCACCCTGATCATATTGGAAATTTGCATAAATTTGTAAATGCGAGAATATTTTGTAGTAAAGAAGAATACACAATGTTAATAAATGAAAGATCTAATTTGAAAAAACTAAAACATGGATTTTTTGAAAAGATGATTCCAGACAATATTTCTGAGAGTATGATTTCATTTGAGGAATTACTAAGTATAGATATTGAAAATCATACAAAAAAGGGAAGGAAACTATTTGAGGATAATAATTTAATAGCAATTCCACTATATGCACATCGTAAGGGACAACACGGATTATTAGTAAATTATAATAACAAAAAATATTTTTTTGTTTCTGATTCAATATGGGTTATTGATAACATTCATGAAACGAAACCCTCATTTGGACTGAAACTAGTTTTTGAAAATTTCAAATTATATAATGATGAAATAAAATTTTTAAAGGAAATAGGAAAAAATACAGAAATAATTCCGAGTCATTGCATTTCCTCGTTTTATAAATATAAGAGAGAGTTGAATGATAAATTATGATGAAAAGAAATATATATCTATTATTTTATTTTTTGAAATTTAGATATTTTAGTAAGTTTAAGAGTAGAGAGAAATTTTTGAAATGGCAGAGAAAAAAAGTAAACAAATATGTGAAAAAAAATCTGAAAAATTATGAGTTTTATAAAAATTATAAAGCATTTGAAGAAATTCCAATAGTTGATAAGAAAGCCATGATGAGTGATTTCTATAAATTTAATAAATATAAGTTAAGCAAGGAAGAAATTCTACCAATTTTGCATGAGGCCGAAAGAACAAGAAACTTCACACCTAAAATAAAGGGGCTAACTATAGGTCTAAGCTCAGGAACAAGTGGCAATTCAGGTATATTTTTAATAAGTGAAAAAGAAGAAATAAAGTGGCGTGGAATAATGGTGGCAAAACTGCTTCCTTCAATCATGAAAAAAGAAAAGATAGCATTTTTTTTAAGAGCTAATAGTAATTTATATGAAACGTTGAAAAGTAAAAGGATAAAATTCAAATTTTTTGATTTATTTGAAGACTATAAAATGAATGTAAAAGAGTTAGATATCTATTCACCAACTATGTTAGTTGCGCCAGCACAAGTTTTAAAATTAATAGCAACAGATATAGTTCAAGGGGTTGTTAAGATTAATCCTCAAAAAGTCATATCTATAGCGGAAGTGTTAACAAAAGAAGATAAATTATTCTTGGAAAGTGTTTTCAAAGTTAAGATTGATCAAATATATCAATCTACAGAAGGATTCTTAGCATTTACATGTAAATATGGAAATTTACATTTGAACGAAGACGCAGTACTATTTGAGAGAGAATACATAGATGAAAAGAGATTTATTCCGATAATAACTGATTTTTTGAGAGATAGTCAAGCAATGGTAAGATACAGGTTAAATGATGTTCTAGTTGAAAAAACAGGAAAATGTGATTGTGGTTCAGTCTTAAGTATGATTGAAGAAATAGAAGGAAGAGAAGACGATATATTTAAATTTAAAAATATTAATGGAGAAATTGTTAATATTTTTTCTGATTTTTTGAGAAGAGCAGTGATATCAACAGATTTAGAAATAGAAGAATACCAAATTGTAAAAGAAAAAAATAAGATAAAAATTTATGTAGAACCTAATAAATATTATAGTAATGTAGAAAAAAATATAGAAAATCTATTGAATCAAAACAATATTATTGACTATGAGTTACTTCAAGTATTTGAAAAAAATATAGATTTAACTAAAAAGAAAAGAAGGGTGTATGTAATTGACTAAAAAACAAGAGGAAATAAAAATTTTAATTAGTGGAGGAACTGGATTCTTAGGAGGCTATACAGCAAAATTTTTAAAGAGTAAAGGGTATGAAATTGGAGTTTTGGGAAGAAATTTAGAAAAAGCTAAGAACCTTCAAAATGAAGGAATAAAATTTTATGAAATAGATTTTTCTATGGAAGAACAGATAGAAGAACTTATTAATATAATGAATGATTATGACTACGTTGTTCATTCAGGAGCAATGAGCTCAATATGTGGAAGTTATAAAGATTTCTATAATGCTAATGTTTTAGGAAGCAAAAATATGGTTGAAGCAAGTATAAAAGCAAATATAAAAAAATTCATACATATTAGTTCGCCTTCTATTTATTATGATTATAAAGATAGATTAAATGTAGAAGAGACTTTTTTACCTCAAAAATTTGCAAATCATTACGCAAAAACTAAATATGAAGCAGAACAGTTATTGAAGTTATATAAAGAAAAGATAGAAATAATAATATTAAGACCTCGAGCAATAATTGGACCTGGTGATACTAGTATCTTCCCTAAATTAATTGCTCTAAATAATAGAAGAGGGATTCCTTTATTTAATAAAGGAAAAAGCATCATAGATGTAACATATGTAAAAAATGTTTCGCATGCAATTGAATTATCTATCCTCAACAATAAAGAGTTGAGTGGAGAGGCTTACAACATCACAAATGGAGAGCCTGGAAATATTAAAGAATTACTAGATTATTTTTTCAATTTAATAAATCAAAAGGTTCGATATATTAGTGTTCCAATAGTTATAATGAATGGGATAGGAAGGATTTTTGAAGTAGTATCTAAAATCACAAATAAAGATGTCATATTAACTAGATATTCTATTGGAGTACTTATAAATAGCTTTACTCTAAATATAGAAAAAGCAAAAAAAGATTTGAATTACGAACCTATAATAAGTTTGAAAGACGGATTAGAGGAATATAGTAAATTAATAGAAAAATAAGGAGAATTATGGCGAGAGTTTTAGTAACAGGAGGTTCAAGAGGAATAGGAAAAGCAATAGCAGAAGAATTTTTAAAGAGAGGTTATGATACTATTCTTGTTGCTAAAAATAAAATAGATCTAGAAAAAACTAAAATTGAATTTCAAAATAAATATAAGAATCAGACAATAATAACAGAAGCAATGGACCTTAGAGAAGAAGAAAATCTACATAAATTGATAGACAAATATAACGAAATTGATATCCTTGTTAATAATGCAGGGATACTCTCATTTGGATATAGTCACGAAATAGATAATACCACGTTATTAAATGGTATAAAATTAAATATTGAAGCCCCGTGTTTTCTTGGAAATCACTATATAAGAGAAATATTAAATAGTGGAAATTCTAAAAATATAAAAGGAATTATCAATGTTTCATCAATTTCAGGTATTTTTCCACATCCATTAACAACTTTTTATTCTCCTTCAAAATACTTTCTTGATCAATATAGCTGCAATATGAAATATGAAATAAATAAAAAATATAAAGATAAAAAAATCAACATAATGTCGCTATGTCCTGGATCAGTAGATACAGATATTTTTGGAGATGGAAAATTTACGAATATAAATAAATATTCTAAAATATTGAAATCTTTTGGGTTAATGTTAAGCACAGAATATGTAGCGAGAGTAGCTGTAAAAGATTTTTTCAAAGGAAAAAAAAGATCGATAGTTGGGAAATTCTATAAATTAATGTGGTATACAATGATACTATTTCCTAAGAGAATAGTATATAGGTTAATGTATAAAGGAATGGTGGAAGAAATATGATGGGAAAAACTATTTTAATACTTTTAGGTATATATTCATTAATACTATTTATAAGGTATATACTAACGTATATTTATTATAGAAAAGAAGTCAAAGATAGGGATGAGTTAGAGACTTATAACAAGCTTTCTTTAAAAGATTTGACAATTTTCCAACCTATATTATCTGGAGATAGATATCTCCAAGAGAAATTAACATATATATATAATAATTCTCAAGATACAGAGGTAATATGGGCAATAGATGAAGATGATCATGAGGCAGAAAGAATAGTAAATGAGATAATTGGCAAGAATCCTAAAGAAAATTTGATAATTATGAAATGTAAAAAATCCTCATTTCATGAAAATCCCAAAGTATATAAAATAATACAAAGTCAAAATTTATGGAGAAAATACACAGTTATTTTAGATGATGATACAAGCATAGACATAGAAAACTTAAAAAATATAAGTGTAGAAGTACTTGAGAAATCAGTAATAACAGGGATTCCATATTATCTGAAAGCAGGAAATTTATGGGAAAATCTACTAAAAAGTTATGTGAATAGTAATTCTATATATAATTATTTAACAGCTGCTTTTTTTAAGAAGAACAATTCAATAAACGGAATGTTTTACATATTTAAATCTGAAAAAATAAAATCATTAGATTTATATAATCAAATAAAAGGAAAACTTTGTGACGATTATGAATTTGCTAAAATTGCAAGAAAGAATAAAATTAGTATTCAACAATCTATTTTCCCATGTAAATTAAATACGGAAATAAGAGACTTTAGAACATTTATAAAAATTATGAGACGCTGGCATATATTTGTAAATCACTATTTGAAGGATAATATAAATATAGAAATTATTGTTTTCTCATTAATACCTTTTATTTCAGGGAGTTTATTTCTATTGCTTTCCATAATATACAATTATAATTATATATATTTATTATTAATTATATTTACTTTTAATTCACTACTTGGTAAAATAATTAGAAGAAAGATTTTTGGAGAATATGAAAATATAGCAGATATGATTCTTGAAATATTTTCAAATATAGTTCAAATATTTTATTGGTTTCTTTCACTTATACAACCAGATAGAATTACATGGAGGGGCAAATTAGTAAAAATAAAAAATGGTACGATAGAGGTAAATATAGATGAACAAAAAAATAAAGGTTGATTTTCTAGCTCCACCGTTTGACGGGCATTTGAATCCTCTCATTGAAATGGCGACTAAATTAAAAGATAAATATGACATTAGATTTATAACAGGAAAAAATAAAAATGAAGTACTGATAAAGAGTGGATTCACTGTAGAAAATATTCTTATAGAAGAAAATGAAATGTTTGAAAAAATTTCTGATACAGAAGAACAGGTTAAAATAAATTTCTTTGCTTTAAAAAAACAATTTTCTGAAAATTTAAAACTAATACCGAAAGCAAAGCATGAAATAAAAGAGCTTATTATAAAAAATGAAACTGATATTATAATAGCTGATTACACCGTCATTCCTGCTGTTTTATGTTCGAGAGATATTGGACTCCCAATTATTACAACAATGCCGACAAATTTTATAATAGAGAATAAAGATGGAACACCAGCTTATTTTGGAGGACTAAAACCTTTGAATTCTATTTATGGGAATTTGAGAGATTTTGTTGCAAGAAAACAGATAAAACTATTCAAAAAAATTATTTACTATATGTTTTACAATAGAATTAAAAAATTGGACTTTACACTCTATAATGAAAAAGGAGAAGAAAATCTATATTCTCAGCACTCAATATTAGGCTTAGGGATGGAAGAATTTGAATATGAGAGGACTTGGCCTATTCAATATAAATTTGCAGGATCTTGTCCTGAAACACCTGAATATTATTCTAAAAAGCTATCAGATGAAAATATAGAAACGTTATTAGGGAAGCATTACAAAAGAAAAGTTTTAGTGACACTGGGAACACATTTGAAATGGGCAAAGAAAACACTTTTACAAGATATTGAAGAAATAGCAAGAAATTTTGAGAATACACTATTTGTGGTTACAATGGGTAAAATTGGTTATGAGATAAATAAACTAAATACAAAAAGTAATAATGTAATGATAGTTGAATATTTATCATATACGGACTATTTAAAGGAATTTGATTACGTAATACATCATGGTGGTGCAGGAATAACATACAATTGTATTAAATGCAAGATACCTTCATTAGTAATACCTCATGATTATGATCAATTTGATTACGCAGCAAGAATTGAGTACTTTGATGTGGGTATTAGAATAAAAAACAGGAAGAATATAGAGGATATAGTGAAAAAGATTAATATTCTATTTGAAAGAAAAGACTGGAAAAATTTGGAAAAATTATCAAATGATTTTAAGAAATATTATCCACATGAGACATTGGATGAAGAAATTCAAAGATTACTATCAATATAAATTAAACACAATAAAA
>JAGNSM010000024.1:7513-22087 GCA_017988045.1 Fusobacteriaceae bacterium | reverse complement strand
TAGACCAAGGAGAACACATGGGGTGCGGACCTGATTGTAGATTAGGTTGCGAATGTGATTCAGATAGATTCCTAGAAATTTGGAATCTTGTATTTACAGAATGGAATAGAATGGAAGACGGAAGTTTGCAACCTCTACCAAAGAAAAATATAGATACAGGAGCAGGACTTGAAAGAATAGCTGCTATTGTTCAACATAAAAAGAATAACTTTGAAACAGATTTATTATTTCCAATTTTAGAAGAAGTAGCTAAAATGTGTGGAAAAAAATACGGAGAAACAGAGAAAATAGATTTCTCATTAAAAGTTATTACAGACCATGCAAGAGCAGTAACTTTCCTTATAGGAGATGGAGTTTTACCATCTAATGAAGGTAGAGGATATGTATTAAGAAGAATTCTTAGAAGAGCAATTAGACACGGAAGATTATTAGGAAATGAAGCGTTATTCTTAAATAAACTTGTAGATAAAGTTGTAGATATAATGAAATCAGGATATCCAGAATTAGTTGAGAAAAAAGACTATATTAAAAAAGTTGTTTTAATAGAAGAAGAAAAATTCTCTAAAACTCTTGACCAAGGAATAAAACTAGTTAATGATGAAATAAATACTGTAAAATCTAGAGGAGAAAACAAACTTCCAGCAGAAGTAGTATTCAAACTTCATGATACTTTCGGATTCCCTTATGAACTTACTGAAGAAATCTGTCTTGAAAACGGAGTATCTCTTTCTTATGAAGAATACAAAGTTAAAATGGAAGAGCAAAAAGAAAGAGCTAGAAGTTCAAGAGAAGTTATATTTGAAAAGGGTCAAGATGACTTTATAGAAACTTTCTATGATAAATATGGAAGAACGACTTTTGTAGGTTATGATGAAATAGAAACTGAAGCAGTAGTTTATTCTGTAAAAGAATTAGATGATAACAGACTACAAATAATATTTGATAAAACAGTATTTTATGCTGAATCTGGAGGACAAGGTTCTGATTCTGGAATAATAAAATCAGCAAGTTTTGAAGGGAAAGTTATAGATGTTCAAAAGCAAAAAGAAATCTATATGCACGTGGTAGAAGTAATTAAAGGTGAAGTAAAAAAAGGTGAAGAAGTAAGTTTAGCTTTGGATACTAAAAAAAGAGATAGCATAAAAAGAAATCATACAGCAACTCATCTTTTACAAAAAGCATTGAGAACGGTAGTTGGAAATCATGTTCATCAAGCAGGGTCAATGGTTACAGATGAAAGATTAAGATTTGACTTTTCACACTTTGAAGCTTTGACAAAAGAACAAATAGTAAGAATAGAACAACTAGTTAATGAGCAAATATTTGAAAATCTTCAAGTGACAGTAACTCATATGGATATTAATGAAGCTAAGGCTAAAGGAGCTCAAGCACTTTTCGGTGATAAATACGGAGATGTAGTAAGAGTGGTAGAAGCTGGAGATTATTCAATGGAACTTTGTGGTGGAACTCATGTAAATAACACAGGAGAAATTGGGTTATTCAATATAGTTTCAGAGCAAGGAATTGCAGCTGGAACAAGAAGAATAGAAGCTACAACAGGTTATGGAACTTATAAAGCTGTAGTAGAAATGGAAAATGAGCTTGATGCTATAGCGGAAGTTTTAAGAACTGATACAAAAGGACTTGAGAAAAAAGTTCAAAAAGTAATGCACGATTTTAAAGAAGTAATAAAAGAACTTGAAAGAGCTAACAGTAAACTTGCTACTTATGAAGCCTCTTCATTATTTGATAATGCTATTGAGATTAACGGTGTAAAAGTTATAATAAAAGCATTTGAAGGAAAAGAAGCAGATTCATTAAGAGAAATAGTGGATAAAGCTAAAGATAAATTGAAATCTTGCGTGGTAGTTTTAGGAACTAACAATGATAAAGCAATATTTGCAGTGGGAGTAACAGGAGATTTAACAGCTAAAGTAAAAGCTGGAGACCTTGTTAAAGAACTTTCAAAAATAACAGGTGGAAACGGTGGAGGAAGACCTGATTTTGCTCAAGCTGGAGGAAAAGAAGGAAAACTTGTACCAGAAGCTTTAGAAATGGCTAAAAAAATATTAAGTGAGAAACTGTAATGAAATATCTAGCATTAGATATTGGAGATGTAAGAATAGGGGTGGCAAGGTCTGATATTATGGGGATTATTGCCAGTCCCCTTGAAGTTATAGATAGAAAAAAAGTTAAAGCTATTTATAGAATCAAGGATATTTGCAGAGAAGAAAATAGTTATATGATAGTTGTAGGAATACCGAAAAGTCTTGATGGCACTGAAAAAGTCCAAGCTGAGAAAACTAGGGATTTTATGAAAAAGC
The DNA here is from genome assembly GCA_017988045.1 of Fusobacteriaceae bacterium. Taxonomy (GTDB): domain Bacteria; phylum Fusobacteriota; class Fusobacteriia; order Fusobacteriales; family Fusobacteriaceae; genus JAFGUR01. Next base: position 19,763 of record JAGNSM010000024.1, on the reverse strand, counting down.
TTAAAGATAAAATACCTGAAATTCAATATATTGAGGTAGATGAGAGGTATACAACTGTAGCAGCCCATGATATGCTTACTAAAATGAGCGGGAAGAATCAAAAAGAACAAAGAAAAGTTGTAGATAAAGTAGCAGCAACTATTATTTTACAAAGATTTTTAGACAAACAAAGTATTAATCTCCGTAATTCTTAAGGGGCATACATGAAAAAGAAATTGTTGATAGGATTATCATTTATATTTTGTATATTAGGAGTAATTGGATTTTTTATTAAAAAAAATAATGAATCAAAAGATAAAATTGCTTTTTTAAATAAAGAATTTCACTTTGATAAAAAGTCTAAAAAAGACGGATTTAAAGGAATTATTGAATCTCTTGTACAAAATATAGAAGCTTTAGGGGTTAATTTTTCTAAAACTAATTATGAAGAAGAAAAGAATAAATCAAATACTATGAAGTATTATGATTTTAATTTTAAAAAAATTGAGACTTTATTAAGTGAAAAGTCTAAATTAAAGTACAAAATAATTAGAAGTAAAGAAATTAGCAGATTACCAGAATTAAATGAAAAAATGGTAACGAGTTCTTATTTAAGGTGGGGCTTAAATATTAGAATTTAATGGGATAAGAACAAATAAATTGAATTACACTTAGGAGGATACAATGAAAAAGAAGCTTTTAATAGAAATCCTATTAGTATTGTTGTTTGTAGCAGGAGCAGGATATTTTGCTTTTAAACAAAAAACAAATTTAGGACTTGACCTAAAAGGTGGGGTATATGTTGTTTTACAAGGGATACCAGATGAAGGTAAAGAGATAAGAACAGAAGATATGACAAATCTTGTAGAAGTTTTAGATAGAAGAATAAATGCTCTTGGAGTAGCAGAGCCTAGAGTTTCAATATCAGGAACAGATAGAGTAATAGTAGAATTACCAGGGGTAGAAGACCCAGAAGAAGCGGTAAAATTAATTGGAAAAACAGCTCTTCTAGAGTTCCAATTAGTTGGGAAAGATGGGAAACTTACAAAAACAGGATTAGATGGTAAAGCTTTAGTAAAAGCAGAAGCAGTTACTGGACAAATCGGAGATGTTCAAATATCTTTTGAACTAAATACTGAGGGTGCAAAGAAATTTGCTGAAATAACAAGAAATAATATTGGAAGTCAATTAGCTATAACTTTAGATGGGGAAACTCAAACAGCACCAACTATTCAATCTGAAATTCCAGGTGGAAAAGGTGTGATTACAGGAAGTTATACACTAGATGAAGCTAAAAAAATGGCAACACTACTAAATGCAGGAGCTTTACCTATAAGAGCAGAAATACTTGAAACTAGAGCAGTAGGAGCTACATTAGGTTCTGAATCTATAAGCAAAAGTTTACAAGCTGGTCAAGTGGCATTTGGACTTATATTTGTATTTATGATAATATTCTATAGATTACCAGGATTCTTATCAGGAATAGCTTTATCAATATTTGGAGTAATAGTTTTTGGAACATTAAACTACTTTGGTGCAGTACTAACATTCCCAGGAATTGCAGGATTTATATTATCACTAGGAATGGCAGTAGATGCTAATGTAATTATTTTTGAAAGAATAAAAGAGGAATTAAATGCAGGTCAATCCTTAGTAAAAGGTATAGAATCTGGATTTAAAAAAGGTTTCTCAGCAATATTTGATGGGAATTTAACAACTTTAATTATAACGGCTATATTATTTCAGTTTGGAACTGGACCTATTAAAGGATTTGCAATAACTCTTACAATAGGAACTCTTGCTTCAATGTTTACAGCATTAACAGTGACTAGATTACTTCTTAAAATTACAGCTGTAAATTTAAAGGTAACGAACATTAAATTATACGGTGCTAAGGAGGCAAAATAGTGAGAGTACAAATTATAGGTAAGTCAAAGCTTTGGCTAGGGATTTCAATAGTTTTAGTTGTATTGTCATTAATTTCTATAATGACAAAAAGTTTAAACTTAGGAATAGATTTTACAGGGGGAAGCTTATTTGAAATAAAATTTGAAAAACCTGTTACATTGCAAGAAATTAACCCTACTTTGGATGAAATAGGGAAATCAATTCCTCAATTTTCTGCAAATAGTAGAATTGCTCAAGTAGATGAAAAAGGAATTCTGATTCTTAGAACACAAGCTATAGACGAAACTCAAAAAGGAACTGTATTAGAAGGATTAAAAAATTATAGTAAATATGAGGTTCTGAAATCAGAAAAAGTAGGAGCTACAGTAGGAAAAGAATTGTTGAATAGTGCTATATTATCACTAATCTTAGGTTCATTATTGATAATTGCTTATATTTCTTTTAGATTTGAACTTAAGTTTGCACTAGGTGGAGTAATAGCTTTAGTGCATGATATTATTATAGCTATAGGAGTTATTGCACTTCTTGGTTATGAGATAAATTCATCTTTTATTGCAGCTATTTTGACAATACTGGGATACTCAATTAACGATACAATAGTTGTATATGATAGAATAAGAGAGAACTTAAAAAGACACAAAGGTTTAAGCTTAGAAAATATTATAGATAACTCTGTAAATGATGTTATGAGAAGATCTTTAAATACTTCATTTACAACTTTATTAGCAGTTTTAGCGGTACTTATATTTGGAGGAGATACTCTAAAAAGTTTTATGGTAACATTATTAGTTGGAATAGGAATAGGTACATATTCATCAATATTTGTAGCTAGTCCTGTAGTTTATTTGTTAGAAGGAAAACTTAAAAGTAAAATAAAATTATAATGTATCTTAGGGGGTATGGAAATGAGATATTCAACAGAAAAAATAGGTATTAATGCAGGGAAGTTATGGGCTTCATTAAGCACCAATGCAAATCAAACTTTAGCAAGCTTAGAAAGAACTACAGAATTAAAAAGAGATGAAGTTTTACTTGCTTTAGGATGGCTTTTTAAAGAAGACAAAGTTGCAATTGAAACAGTTGGAAATTCAGTAAAAGTATCACTAAAATAATCATTATGAAAAAGAGAGCAAGGTTTTGCTCTCTTTTTCTATACATGGGAAATTTAGAATTTGTAAAGAAAGTACTTACAATTTATAGCTATAACAAGTATAATATGAAGTAATGAAAATGTTTTAAGGAGTAGAAATGAGAACTTGGGCAGAAATAAATTTAGATAATCTTAAACACAATATAAAGACTTTACAAAAATACGCTGGGAATAGAGCTATTATGGGAGTCGTAAAAGCAGATGCTTATGGACATGGAGCGGTAGAAGTTGTTAGAGAAATGTCTGATGAAGGTATTAAAATTTTTGGAGTAGCCTGTGTTGATGAAGCAAGGGAACTTAGAGTTAATGGGATAAAAGATGAAATTATGATATTGGGATGTACACCTATTGAAGAATGGGAAAGTGCAGTGAATCAAGATATTCAGCTTACTTTGGCTTCTTTTGAAGAAATAAAAGAACTTGAGAAAATGAAAATATATCCTAAAGTACATATAGCACTTGAAACAGGAATGGGAAGAATAGGATTTGAGGTAGAAGAGGCTGTTGAGGCAATCAACTATATAAAAGATAAAAAATTAGCAGAAATTATAGGTGTTTTTAGTCACCTTTCTGTTGCAGATGTTGAAGAAGAGGACGCTTATACGAAGGAACAATTGAGAAAATTCTCTATTTTTGAAGATATGAATATAAAATATAGACATATACTAAATTCAGCAGGAACACTAAATTATAATGATTTAACGAAAAGTAATGTAGTCAGAGGTGGGATAATACTCTATGGAATTCTACCTTGTGATGGAGATGCTACAGAATTTAAGCCAGTAATGACTTTGAAATCAAAAATATTATTTATGAAGAAACTTAAAGAACCTAAATTTATATCATATAAAAAAACATATCTTGGGAAAGCAGGAGAGCTTATAGCAACAATTCCTGTAGGATATGCAGATGGTTTGGATAGACGATTTTCTAATGGGGGAACAGTACTTATTAAGGAAATAGAGTGTCCTATTGTTGGAGTAGTATGTATGGATCAAATTATGGTAAAAGTACCAGTAGAATTACATGATAAAGTTAAACTGGGAGAGGAAGTCACTATATTCTGGGATAATTATAATGAAAAGGCTAAAGATATTGGCACAATATCCTATGAACTTGTGACTGCAATATCTACAAGAGTAGAAAGAGTATATATAAAAAATGGAATAGTTGTGGAAAAAAGAGGACTTCTAGGAAGGGAAGAAAATGGCTCTAAATCTTAAAAAAGGTCAAATAATAACTATACTAGATGTATTATTAATTGCATTTGTTATGTTTTTTGCCAAGAGCTATTTAAACAAATATAATAAAAATAGTACTTCTGTTACAAAAGATGGAGTGAAGTACACATTGGTTATAAATAATCAAAAGATAGTAAAAGATGAACTTATGAATATTAGATTTAAAATAGAAAATAAGAAAAAAGATAAAAAAATATTGGAAATAAAAAAGGCAGTTCCATTTAATTACATAATTGAAAAAGATGGAAAATTTATTTATAAGAGAGATTTGGAAGAAAGAATAACTAATCCCAAAAAAATATTCTTGGGGAAATATGGAAAAACAGAATTTGGTTCTGAATGGTATGGGAATAATGTTCAAAATGAAAAGATTATTCCGGGAAACTATAGGATTATAGCATATAATACAGATCTTAATGTTGAGTTAATCTTAAACTTTGAAATTGTGGAGGACAAATAATGAAAAAATTATTAGTATTTGTTTTTATGATTCTAAATATTTTTGCAGCAAAAGCTCCTGTGAATCTATATGAAATAGATGACAGTAATAAATTTGAAGGAATCAGTCGTATTGAAAAAACTGTTTTAGGTTATGATTTGGAGACTAGTGGACTTAGTTTTGAAGATAGGCTAAATATGCTTGAGAAAAAAGTATTTGGGAACACTAGTTCAGATAATGTTCTTGTTAGACAAAGAAAATTATATGATTTACTATTTTTAGATAGCTCTTATTTTAGTTTGATAACTAAAACAGATAATCTTGAAGAGTATTTATTCCAAAATAGAAAGAAAGAAAAAGATATCCTAACTAGGGTAGAAAGGGTAGAAGAGTACCTTTTTGGAACTAGACTTGAAAAAGATAGTCTTGTAGCTAGAATAGATAATTTGTATGAATATTTACTATTAAGAGACCAAAACTTTGCTGTAAAAGCTAAATTCTTACAAAAAGAAATTGATGTATTTGAAATTAAAGCAATTAAACGTTATGGAGCACTTAAACTTAATCAAGTTCTTGAGTTTAACTTGGAAAAAGATATTCCGGGGTTAGCTAAGGCTGGTTCTTTAGTTGTTGGACAAGTAATTACTAAGAAAAAAAATAGTTTATTTAATGACGAAGAAGTAGTAATTATGTTTAGAAAAATTATAAACGAAGAGGGTAGAGAAGTATCTATTTACAAAACACTTGAATTAAAAGGAAATTCTAGCGGATTATTCTTTGGTAAACAAGTAAGAATAGATAATGTACTTATTATAGGATAGAGAGGGAAATAATGGCAACGAGAGTTATAGTAAAAAAAGATAAAGAGGATAAAATCAGAAATTTTTATCCAAATGTTTATGCAGATGAAATAAAGACAATATTGGGAACACCGAAAAATGGAGAAATAGTAGAAGTTTGTGCAGATGATTTTAGCTTCTTAGCTTTAGGTTATGTAGCGGAAAATACTAATGCTTTTGTCAGAGTATTAACTACTAAAAATGAAACCATAGATAAAAATTTCTTTTTAGAAAAAATAAAAAGAGCTTATGCAAAGAGAGAACATCTTAATAAAGAGACTAACTGTATGAGAATTTTTTATTCTGAAGGAGATGGAATTCCTGGTTTAATTGTAGATAAATTTCAAAAATATCTGTCAGTTCAATTTAGAAATACAGGACTTGAAACTTATAGACAAGATATAATCAATGCTCTAAAAAAAGTAACAAAAGCTAAAGGGATTTATGAGAGATCTGATGTAGAAAACAGAATACATGAAGGTGCAGAGAATCAAACAGGTATAATTTATGGTGAAATACCTAAAGAAATAGTAATGGAAGATAATGGATTAAAGTATATAGTAGATATTGAAGATGGACAAAAAACAGGCTTTTTTCTTGACCAAAGAGAATCAAGAAAGTTTATAAGACCATATCTTAATTCTAAAACTAGATTTTTAGATGTTTTCTCTTCATCAGGAGGATTTTCTATTGCAGCACTTAAAGAAGGCTGTGAAAAAGTAGTTGCAGTTGATAAGGAACCATATGCTCTAGAATTATGTAAGAAAAATTATGAGTTAAATGAATTTACTGGTAATTTTGATACAATAGAGGGCGATGCGTTTTCTATACTAAAAACTCTTGCGAAAAAAAATGAGAAATATGATGTAATAACTCTTGACCCTCCATCTCTTATTAAGAAAAGAATAGATTTAAGAAGAGGAAGAGATTTTTTCTATGACCTTTGTAATGATAGTTTCAAACTTTTGAATGATAATGGAATTTTAGGTGTTATTACTTGCGCATATCATATATCATTACAAGATTTGATAGAAGTAACAAGAATGGCAGCTTCAAAAAATGGTAAAAAACTAGAAGTAATAGGAGTAAATTATCAACCAAGTGACCATCCGTGGATACTTCATGTACCAGAAACTTTATATTTAAAGGCTTTATGGGTAAGAATAACTGACTAGGAGGAACATATGCTAGTTGATAGTTTGGTAATAGTGGCATTATTAATATTTTTTTTGATAGGATATAAAAAAGGAGTAGTCTCTGAATTTATATCTTTTTCTGCTTTGTTATTTAATATAGTGTTATCAAGAGAGATAACTCCATTTATTGCTGAGAGAATAAATATAACAATAGATAATAAATTTTATGATATATTTGTATATTCGGGGATATTTGTTGCTACTTATATATTTTTTATGGGTACAATAAAGTTTATGTTAAGAACGATAACAGTCAATGAAAGATTATTTATTGATAAAATTACAGGTGCATTTTTAGGACTAGCTAAAGCTGTACTTATAAACATTCTTTTTCTTTTAGTTTTACTAGTAATATCAAAGTTTGACGAAGGGGTAGAAGAGGAGCTCGAGGAGAGTAAGATATATGAGTTATCTTATAGATTTAATGATGAAACTATGCTTTTTCTTCCTCAAGAGATAAATGATATGATAAATAAGTTTGATTATGAAAGAGAAATAGAAAAAGCAATAAAAGAAAGTTTAGGCGGTAAAAAATGAAAAGAATAGATAGATATGTTATGAAAGAGATGTTTTTACCAGTAATATTTGGTATAAGTCTTATCACTTTTGCTCTTATGATAGATATCATAAGGAGTATTGCAGAAACACTAATTGTAAAAAGTGTACCTATGATAGAGGTAATGACAATGTTTTCTTACTTAACACCTCAAATAATGGTTCAAACAGTTCCACTTGGTATATTTTTCGGGATAATGATGACATATAACAGTATGTCTACTACAAGTGAAATGGTTGCAATGCAATCAGCAGGAATGAGTATTAATAGAATACTCAGAATGCCTCTTATGATAGGATTAGTAGTAACTATAGGTATTTATGCCTTTCAAGAGAAAGTTCAGCCAGTTGCACAAAAAAAAGCTGATATGCTTATGAAAAAAATAGCGTATTCAAAGCCAACAACTCAGTTACAATCAAAAAGATTTGTATCAGATGTAGGAAATATGAGTATATATATTGATGAAATAAATGAACAAAATATTGCATCAAATTTAATAGCTTTTTTAAGGAATGATGACAGTTCATATCCACAAGTAATACTTGCTAAAAAAACAGAATTTACAAATAGTGAGATAATAATAAACGATGCTAACACTTATAGTATTTATTCAAAGCCAGTAGATGGAGAGGCTAGAAATAATTACGTGCTTATGGAAGGTAGTGTAAAAAAAAGAGTGAATCCAGTATCAAGTTTTTTTGGAGACCCTACTCAGACCAAAATAAGTAAAGAGAGTTTAGGGATTAAAGAGTTATATGCTACAATTCAAGAAAAAAAAGCTATGGGAGATGAGTATGTACCTCTTGAAGCTGAATTATATAAAAAAATATACTCTCCAATATCAGCGATATTTTTTGCGTTATTAGGTCCATTATTGTCAATAAGACATTCAAGGACAGTAAAGGGTTTAAATTTGGGTATGAGTTTAGGAATTATTCTTGCCTATATAGGTGTACAAGATGCACTTCTTGCAATGGCTGAAAATAAGCAAATAGATCCATCTCTAATGTTTATTCCTAATGTAATACTTTTTGTAATAACAGCAGTAGCTTATAGGGTACAAAGTAGGAGATAAAATGACTAAAATAGATAAAAATGTGACTAAACAATTTTTTAAAATTACAATGTTAGTCATTGTAGGACTTGTAGGTCTTTCCATAATAACTCAGTTAAAAAGAGCTATAGTAAATGTAAATAGTGGAACAATGACGGTGCTTGAGTCTACTATATTTCTTCTGGGCGAAACTCCAAGAACTACAGTAATGCTAATGCCAATAGCAACATTACTAGGTTCCATGATGACTATGAATAATATGGCAAAAACTTCTGAAATAATTGCACTAAAAACAGCAGGAATAAGTTTTAAAAGGATAGTTAAATACCCCATGATTATGGCTCTTATTTTTGCCATAATGACAGGAATTATCTCTGATAAACTATCTACTAAGGGTAGAAAAGTTAAAAGAGAAATGAAAGAAAAATATGGAAAAGAAGTTTATTATTCTAGTGAAATGTCTAGTAATGTTTATATGCGTGGTCAAAATGGTGAATATATAATAAATATAGCGACTGTTTTTGGAGACAAGGGAGAAATATTTAATGCAGTATTGATATTTCAAAATGAAACAGGATTATTAAGTAAAATAATAGCTATAGATACAGCAAAATATGATCCATATTTGAAAGTATGGAAGGGTAAAAATGTATTTGTAAAAAATATAGTGAGTGGAACAGAAGAAAACTATTCAGTAAAAATGATACCAGAATTACAAGAAAAACCTATGGAACTTATAAGTCATAAGTTTTATATGGGAGAAACGCCTATGAGTGAACTAAGAAAAAATGCAATATTTATTAAAGCTTCAGGTGGAGATGTAAAAGAATATATATTGGAACTTCACAAAAGATTAGCAGAACCTTTACTGGTATTTATAATTAGTTTTTTTGGATTTGCACTTGGAAGTAAGTTTGTAAGAGGTGGAGCAGGGGTAAGTATAGCAATAGGAGTATTACTAGGTTTTTCTACTTATATAGTAACATCTTTAAGCGATGCATTTGTAAGTGGAAATTATATAAGCCCAGAATTTGGAGCATGGCTCCCTTGTATGATATTTTTTGCAGTTAGTCTTTATACAATGAATCAAGCAGAATATTAGGAGGAATTAGTGTATACAATAAAAGAGTTATCAAATGGAGTAAAAGTTCTTATAGAAGATATGCCTAACTTTAACTCTATATCCTTAGGAGTTTATTATAAAACTGGTTCTAAAGATGAAAGAGATGATGAACTTGGTGTTGCACATCTTTTAGAGCATATGGTGTTTAAAGGAACAGAAAAAAGAACTGCTAAAGAGATATCAGAAGAAATTGATAATCTTGGTGGACATATTAATGCTTTTACAAGTAAAGAAATAACAGCTTTTTATACAGTAACACTTTCTGAACATGTAGAAAAAAGTATCGAGATACTATCGGATATTTTACTTAATTCAACTTTTACAGAAGAAAATTTGGAAAAAGAAAAAAAAGTAGTAATAGAAGAGATAAGAATGTATCAAGATATGCCAGAAGATTTGGTGCATGATTTGAACTCAGAATTTATAATAGATGGACCTCAAGGAAGAAATATTTTGGGAACAGAAGAAAGCGTAAACGGAATAACGAGAGAAACACTTTTCAATTATTTTAAAGATAGGTATTGTTCTGATAATATGATTATATCTCTAGCTGGAGCAGTAGATGTAGATAAGATTATACCTATACTTGAAAAGTATTTTGGAGTATTCACAGCTAAGTCAAATGTAAGAAATTCAAATGAGGGCTTTACATTAAATGCAACTCATAATATAATAAAGAAAGATACGAATCAAGTACATTTGTGTTTTAATACAAAAGGGTTAAGCTACTTGGAACAAGATAAATATACTTTATCTGTTATTTCCAATATCTTGGGTGGAAATATGAGTTCAAGACTTTTTCAAAAAATAAGAGAAGATAGAGGACTTTGTTATTCAGTATATACCTATGCATCATCTTATAGATATGACGGAATGTTTACAGTGTATGCAGGAACTACAAAAGAAAATTATACAGAGGTAATTGAGATAATAAAAAACGAATTTAATGATATAAGAAAAAATGGAGTTACAGAAGATGAACTTCAAAAAGCTAAAAATCAATTACTTAGTTCAATGATAATAGGGCTTGAAACTTCAAAATCAAGAATGAGCAGAATGGCAAATAATTACATTGGACACGAAAGAATAATTGAAATAGATGAAATAATAAGAGAAGTTAATGAAGTTGATATGTCAAGAATCAAAAGTTTGGCAGATAGAATTTTTGATGAAAAATACTATTCAACAACAGTATTAGGTGATGTAAATGAAGGAAATTAAAGTTAAGGTAATTAAAGAAAAACATACAAAATTACCTATCTATATGACAGAAGGTTCAGCAGGAATGGATGTTTATGCAGAGCTGTCAGAGGATATAACAATAAAGCCACTAGAAAGAGTTATGATACCTACAGGACTGAAAGTAGAAATTCCTTATGGATATGAAATTCAAGTAAGACCAAGAAGTGGGCTTGCAATAAAACATGGAATAACACTTTTAAATACTCCTGGAACTATAGATAGTGATTTTAGGGGAGAAATAAAAGTAATTATGATAAACATAAGTAATGAAGAGTTTGTTGTAAAACATCATGAAAGAATAGGACAATTAGTTTTGAATAAAGTATATAAATGTGTATGGGAAGAGACCGAGGAATTAGCAGAAACAGATAGAGGTCATGGGGGATTTGGACATACAGGTAAATAACAAGGAGGAAATAATGGGTGTAGTATACGCAATAACATCAGGAAAAGGTGGAGTTGGAAAAACAACTACAGTAGCAAACATAAGTACGGGACTAGCAATGAAGGGATACTCTGTAGCAGTTGTTGATGGAGATATTGGTCTTAGAAATTTGGACCTTGTAATGGGACTAGAAAACAGAATAGTTTATGACTTAGTAGATGTAATAGAAGGTAGAGCTACATTAAAACAAGCGCTTATAAAAGACAAAAAATTAAAGGGTAAATTGCAATTATTACCAGCTTCTCAAACAAAAGATAAAAATGCTGTAACTCCAGAACAAATGACAAAACTTTCTGAAGAACTAAAAAAAGACTTTGACTTTGTATTTGTAGATTCTCCAGCAGGAATTGAACAAGGATTTAGAAATGCAGTGGCAGGAGCAGATGAAGTTATTATCGTAACAAATCCAGAGTTATCAGCGATTAGAGATGCTGATAGAGTAGTAGGACTTCTGGATGCTTATGGTAAAAAAGCTCCAAAACTTGCTATAAACAGAATCAGACCAGACATGGTAAGAAGAGGCGAAATGATTCAGGTAGAAGAAATAATAGAAGCTTTGGAAGTTGAGCTTTTAGGAATTATCCCTGATGATCAAGCGGTAATTATTTCCACAAATAAAGGTGAAGCAGTAATTAGAGAAGAAGGAAGTAAAGCAGCAAAAGCCTATGATAATATAGTTAGAAGAATTATTGGAGAAGATGTACCACTTCTTGATTTAGAAGAAAAAAATTCATTTGCCGCTAAATTATTTAGCATATTTAGAAAGTAAGGGGATGAAATAATGTTTGGATTTTTTGGAAAAAAAGATAAAAATAGTGGAGCTATTGCAAATAATAGGCTAAAAGTGGTAATAACTCAAGATAGAGCGAGTATTAGTCAAGACGTATTAAATGAATTAAAAATGGATTTGTTAGATGTATTTAAAAAATATTTAGTTATTGATGAAGATGGATTAGAATGCCTATTAAAAAACGAAGAAGAGAGAAACGTAGGTTTATCAATATCTATTCCAGTAAAAAAAGTTAAAAAGAGAGTGAATGTATTTGATGAAGATTAGTTTTGGTTCATTAGTAGAACA
>JAGNSM010000024.1:0-7413 GCA_017988045.1 Fusobacteriaceae bacterium | reverse complement strand
ATTAGAATGCCTATTAAAAAACGAAGAAGAGAGAAACGTAGGTTTATCAATATCTATTCCAGTAAAAAAAGTTAAAAAGAGAGTGAATGTATTTGATGAAGATTAGTTTTGGTTCATTAGTAGAACATGCAAAACTTTCTCTGAAAAAAATGAAAAAGTTTGACTATGTTTTACTATTAAGTGCCTTTTTATTACTAGCTATAGGTATCACAGCAGTTTATAGTGCTACTTATACTAGAACAACAAGTTTTTACCAAAAACAAATTTTATGGGCAATAATAGGAACAGGGATGTTTTTTACGTTTTCAAATATTGACTATAGAATTTATTCTAGATATAGCAAGTTGATTTATATATTTAATGTTGTTTTTTTGATATCTGTTTTTATTTTTGGAAGTAAGGTTTTAGGAGCACAAAGGTGGATAAAACTAGGACCAATAAGCATACAACCATCAGAACTTGCTAAACTTTTTGTAGTGTTAACATTTTCTGATTTATTAATAAGGAATTATAAAGATACTTTTAGAGGATTTAAAGACTTGATTCTCTCAGGTATTCATATAGTACCTATATTTTTACTTGTTGCTGCACAACCAGATTTGGGAACAGGAGTAGTTATACTTTTTGTGTACATGGTACTTATTTTTTTAAATGGAATTGACTATAAAACTTATTTCACTTTATGTGGAGTAGGAGCAGCTTTAATGCCAGTAGCTTATTTTTTTGCATTAAAACCTTATCAGAGGCAAAGAGTTTTTACTTTTTTACATCCAGAAGATGACCTGTTGGGAAGCGGTTGGAATATTATACAGTCAAAAATTGCTGTAGGTTCAGGGCAACTATTTGGAAAAGGATTCTTAAATGGAACTCAAGATAAATTAAGGTTTTTACCAGAGTCTCAGACAGATTTTATATTTGCTGTAATATCCGAAGAATTTGGATTTGTTGGGTCAGTAACAATAATAGGTTTATATTTTTTACTTATTTTTACAATACTAAAAATAGCGCAAAAAACAGAAGATAGATATGGGCAACTTGTTTGTTATGGAATAGCGGCAATAATATTTTTTCATACTTTAGTTAATATAGGAATGGTAATAGGTGTAATGCCTGTAAAAGGATTACCATTACTTTTACTTAGTTATGGAGGGAGTTCACTAATGTTTGTTAGCACTATGTTAGGAATAGTACAAAGTGTAAAAACATATGGTTCTAAATAAAATTTTAACAGGGTGAAGTGTGTTACTTCATCTTTTGTTGTTTTTAAGAGAGGGAAATAATGGAATTTATTATAGATAAAGATTATGACGATACGAGAATAGATAAATTTCTTCGTAAACAGCTAGAACAATTACCTTTGGGAGAAATATTCAAACTTTTTCGTAAGGGTGATGTTAAAATAAATGGCAAAAAAGCTAAAGAAAATCAGAGAATATTTGAAGGTGATAAAATATTTATATATTTAAAAATGAATATAGAGAAAAAAGAGGAAACTTTTATAAAATTGACAAAAGAAGAAATTGATTTTATTGAGGAAAACATTAAGTTCCAAGATGAAGAAATGATTGTTTTTTATAAAAATTCTGGAATGGTAATGCATAAGGGGAGTGGATTTGATTATGGAATATCAGAGATGTTGAAAAGTTATTATAAAAATTCAAATTTTACCTTTGTAAACAGAATAGATAAAGAAACATCAGGATTAGTATTGGGAAGTAAAAATCTTCCTAAAACGAGGGAACTAACAGAAAAAATAAGAGATAGAGATATAAGTAAAAGTTATTATGTCCTAGTGAAAGGAAATACTCCAGCAAAATTTGTAGTTAAGAATAAACTTAAGGATAATGGAGAAAGAGTTGTTTTAGATAAAGATGGTAAAGATGCGGTAACTTATTTTGAAAAACTTGACTATAATGATGGAATTTCTTTATTAAAAGCAGAGCTTGAAACTGGAAGAAAACATCAAATAAGAGTTCAGTTAGCGTCAAAAAATTATCCAATTATTGGAGATTATAAATATGGAATAAAAACTGGGAAAGAGATGTTTTTGAATTCGTATAAAATAGAGTTTGATGAATTTAGTTACGAGAATGATATACCTATAAGTTTTTTAGAGAAGCTAGGAAAATCAAAGTAAACAAAGCAATGAAATATAATACGGTTGCATAAAAGCCAAAAATTTTGTACAATACGTAGAGATACTTTTATATATGTGTGTAATTTTGCTTTCAAATATAAAAAAAGGAGAGGATCATGGGATTATTTTCGAGTAAGAAAAAATATGCGACTGTCTCAACAAAAGATATAATAAAACCTAAAAAAGTTGTTAATAATAAAACAGTTGCGTCTAATTTATGGGAAAAATGTGATGAATGTGGAGAGATTATATATAAACAAGATATAGAGAAAAATTTAAAAAAATGCCCAAATTGTGACCATTATTTTCCAATGAAAGCTTTTGAAAGAATAGAGCTTTTAATTGATAACGGAACTTTCTTTGAATTTGATACAGATATTGTATCACAAAATCCAATAGAGTTTCCAGAATATGAAGAAAAACTTATTAGAGCTAAAGAAAAAAGTGGATTAAGCTCTGAACTTATTTCTGGTATAGGAGAAGTTAATGGAATAAAAGTAAGTATAGCAGTAATGGAGTTTGATTTTATGGGTGGAAGTATGGGTTCTGTAGTAGGAGAAAAAATAACTCGTGCTATAGAAAGAGGGTTAGAAAAAAATATTCCAGTAATAGTAGTTTCTACTTCTGGAGGAGCTAGAATGCATGAAGGGATTCTTTCGCTTATGCAAATGGCAAAAACTTCTGCTGCCCTAGATAAATTAAGAAATAAAGGATTACCATTTGTTTCTATTCCTGTAAATCCAACAACAGGAGGAGTAACAGCTTCATTTGCGATGCTTGGAGATGTTATATTAACTGAACCTAAAGTATTAATTGGATTTGCTGGACCTAGAGTTATTGAGCAAACTATTAGACAAAAATTACCTGAAGGTTTCCAAATGAGTGAATTCCTTTTAGAGCATGGAATGGTAGATATTATTGCAAAAAGAGAAGACCTAAAAGATACTCTAGCAAAAATTTTAGGGAATTTAATTTAAACTAGGAGGAAACTTGCATGGATTTCGAGAAAGAAATAGTAGAAATCGAGAAAAAAATTACAGAAGTAAAAGCCTTTGCTGAAGAAAAAGGGCTTGACCTTCAATACGAAATAGATAGATTACTTGGTGAAAGAAATAAAAAAATATCAGAAGTGTATAAAGATTTGGAAGTTTGGGATAAAATTAAATTAGCAAGACATCCAAAAAGACCATATACTCTTGATTATATAGAAATAATGGTAGAAGACTTTGTAGAGCTTCATGGAGACAGATTATTTGGAGATGACAATGCTATTGTTGGTGGTTTAGGAAAAATAGATGGTCAAAAATTTGTAGTCATTGGAACACAAAAAGGTAGAGATATAGAAAGTAATTTATATAGAAACTTTGGATATCCAAAACCAGAAGGTTATAGAAAAGCACTTAGATTAATGAGAATGGCTGAAAGATTCAATCTACCAGTCCTTACTTTTATTGATACAGCAGGAGCTTATTGTGGAATCGAAGCTGAAGAGAGAGGACAAGGAGAAGCTATCGCTAGAAATCTGATAGAAATGGCAGGGCTTAAAACTCAAATCATAGCAGTAATTATAGGTGAAGGTGGTTCTGGAGGAGCTCTAGGATTGGGAGTGGCAGATAGAGTTTATGCTCTAGAAAATTCATATTATTCAGTAATTTCTCCAGAAGGATGTGCTTCTATACTTCTTAGAGATGCAACAAGAGCGCCAGAAGCTGCTGAAAAGTTAAAACTAGATTCTGAAAACCTTGTTAAATTTAAAATTGTTGATGCATTAATCCCTGAACCTTTAGGTGGAGCACATAGAGATTACAATGAGGTAGCAGCTAATATAAAAAAAATAGTTTTAGATGCCTATAAAGAGTTAAAAGGACAAACTATAGAAGAACTTAAAGAAAATAGATATAATAAATTCAGAACTTTGGGACAATTTACTGAATTGTCTTAATATATAAAAAAAACGATTGAAAAAAAATGGTTTTTGATATATAATGAAACGGCGTGTACATAGGGAAAAAAGGTATAAAAAATCTAATTTATAAATGAATAATTTTTTGTTATTCGAAAGGAGTATAGTCTTGAAAAATATAGCTATTTTGACAAGTGGTGGAGATGCACCTGGAATGAACGCTGCAATAAGATCGGCAGCTAAATATGCAATGAGTAAAGGTATTAAAGTTTATGGTATTAGAAGAGGATATGCTGGAATGTTACATGATGAAATCTTCGAAATGACATCTACTGATGTTAGTGGTGTTGTAGACAGAGGAGGAACATTCTTATTAACAGCTAGATTACCTGAATTCAAACAACCTGAAGTTAGAGCACAAGCTGCTGCAAAATTAAAAGCAAAAGGAATCGAAGGACTTGTAGTTATTGGTGGAGACGGTTCTTTTCATGGAGCAGATTTCTTATATAAAGAACACGGAATAAAAGCAATAGGAATTCCTGGGACTATCGATAATGATATAGCTGGTTCAGATTATACAATAGGTTATGATACTACTTTAAATATTATTTTAGATGCAATGGGTAAATTAAGAGATACAGCTACTTCACATGAAAGAACATACTTATTAGAAGTAATGGGAAGACATGCAGGAGACCTTGCATTATACTCTTGTTTAGCAGGAGGGGGAGATGGTTTATTAATCCCTGAAAAAGGTTATTCAATAGATGAACTTGCTAATCAAATTAACCAAAGAAGAGCACAAGGAAAACTTCATGATATTATCGTAGTAGCAGAAGGTGTTGGAAGTGCTTTTGATATAGCAAAAGATTTGAAAGATAAAGTAAAATCAGAAATGAGAGTAACTGTATTAGGACATATTCAAAGAGGTGGAACTCCATCGGCTTTAGATAGAATTATAGCTACAAAAATGGGTGCGTATGCTGTGGACCTATTATTAGAAGGAACAAGTGGAGTAATGGTTGGAATAGAGTCTAATAAATTAGTAACATATCCAATATCTCATGCTTGGGAAGCTAAAAAAGTAATTAATGAAAAAGATTACGAATTAGCTTTAATATTAGGTAAATAATTTCTAATTTCTAATTGTTTTGTATATAGATAAGAGAAAATACAATAGGAGGGTTTTAATGAAAAAAACAAAAATGGTTTGTACTATCGGACCAAAATCAGAATCGAAAGAAATGTTAACTAAATTAGCAAATGCAGGAATGAACGTAATGAGACTTAACTTCTCACACGGGGATTATGCAGAACATGGTGCAAGAATCAATACAATCAGAGAAATAATGGCTGAAGGTGGAAAAAGAGTAGCAGTACTTTTAGATACTAAAGGACCTGAAATAAGAACAATTAAATTACAAGGTGGAAATGATGTTGCTTTAGTAGCAGGACAAGATTTCACATTAACTACTGATAAAACTGTAGTAGGAGACACAACTAAAGTTGCTGTTACTTATGAAGGTTTAACAAAAGATTTAAAACCAGGAAATACAGTATTATTAGATGATGGATTAGTAGGAATGACTGTTAAAGAAGTTGTTGGAAACGAAGTAAGATGTATCGTTAACAATAATGGAGATTTAGGAGAAAACAAAGGTGTTAACTTACCAGGTGTAGCAGTTCAATTACCAGCTTTAGCTGAAAAAGATATTGCTGACTTAAAATTCGGATGCGAACAAAAAGTAGATTTCGTAGCTGCTTCTTTCATCAGAAAAGCTGACGACGTTAAACAAGTAAGAAAAGTATTAGATGATAATGGTGGACAAGCAATAAAAATCATTTCTAAAATAGAAAATCAAGAAGGATTAGATAACTTCGACGAAATATTAGAATTATCTGACGGTATCATGGTAGCTAGAGGAGATTTAGGGGTAGAAATACCAGTAGAAGAAGTTCCTTTTGCACAAAAAATGATGATTGAAAAATGTAACGAAGCAGGGAAAATGGTAATTACAGCTACTCAAATGTTAGATTCTATGATGAAAAATCCTAGACCTACAAGAGCAGAAGCTGGAGACGTTGCTAATGCGATATTAGATGGTACAGATGCAGTTATGCTTTCTGGAGAATCTGCAAAAGGTAAATATCCTGAAATAGCTGTTCAAACTATGGCTAAAATCTGTGAAAGAACAGATAAAGAATTAGATAAATATGGAGCTATTAGCTATGAAAATGAAATGACAGTTACTGAAGCAATCGCTAGAGGTGCTGTAGAAGCTGCTGAAAACCTAAATGCTAAAGCTATTATAGTTTTAACAGAATCTGGATCAACAGCTAGAAACATAAGAAAATCATTCCCAACGGCTAAAATAATAGCTTTAACAACTAATGAAATTACTGCTAACCAATTAATGTTATCTAGAGGAGTTTATCCTGTAGTAGTTAATGAAGTTAAAGAAGCAGAAGCGTTCTTCAAAGTAGCATTAGATGTTGCTGCTAGCCAAGAATTTATTCAAGATGGAGATATAGTAGTTTTAACAGCTGGAATTAACTCAGCAGTAGGAACAACTAATACAATCAAAGTTGAAGTAATTAAAAAATAATTTTATAGCCACCTAGAAATAGGTGGTTTTTTTATGTAAAAATTTAAATTCTTGCCTAAATTTAGATTAAAAGATATACTAGAAGATATCTAATTTAGAGGTGAAAAATGTCGACAAAATCTATAGAAATATTAACAGAAGAGTTTAATAAGTTGCCAACAATAGGAAAAAAAACAGCTCAAAGACTTGCTTTTGCAGTTCTTGAGATGGAAAGAGAAGAAGTAGAGGTTTTTGCAAAAGCCCTCATTGAGGTTAAGGATAAAGTTAGAAAGTGCTCAGTATGTGGAAATTTTAGTGAAGAAGAAATATGTGTTATATGCAGTGATGGTAGCAGAGATCATCAGACTATATGCGTGGTAGAAGATAGTAAGGATATTTCTGCTCTTGAGAGAGCAAAATCTTATAAAGGAATATATCATGTTTTACATGGTAAAATAGCCCCCTTAAGTGGCAAGAGCTTAGATCAACTTAATATTCAAACACTTGTTGAGAGAGTAGATAAGAATGGCGTAAAAGAGGTAATAATGGCTCTTAATCCAGATTTGGAGGGAGAAACTACTTCAATGTATCTTACCAAACTTCTTAAGAATTTTGATATTAGAATATCAAGAATAGCAAGTGGGATTCCTATGGGTGGAAATTTAGAATATTCGGATATGGCTACTCTAATAAAGTCGTTGGAAGGTAGAAGAGATTTGAAGGATGAATAATCATATTTAAAAATAATATTTTTAGACTTGAAATTTTAATAAAATTATTATAAACTT
>JAGNSM010000248.1 GCA_017988045.1 Fusobacteriaceae bacterium | reverse complement strand
GACTTTACAGAGAATATTGGGGAAGAGGTAGAAGGGTTCTATGGTACAGTAAAGGATACAGTGAGCTTATCAGTTCATGTACTTACAATAATTCCATTGGTTTTACCAAGCATCACGCTGATTTATGCTGGTTTTTTAGGAATGAATTACGTTACATTAGTAATTACAAGTTTATTATTAAAGGCAGCAGATACTTATGTAATAAGAAAATTAATTGTAGAAAAAACTCTATGGTATGGAGAAATTCTGCGTGAATTTATAATTGATGTATTTGGAGTTATTATAGTATTCTTTAGGAAAAGTCGCTGAAAGGCGACTTTTCTGTTTAGAGTATACTAAAAAATATAAAAAAGCTGTCATTAAATAAATGAACAGCTTATAATACAACAATTTGATTTCGTCCTTTATCTTTGGCTTGATAAAGTGCCTTATCTGCTTTTTTAATTAAAGGTAGTACATCTAAAGTATGCTCATCAATTTCAACAAGTCCACCACTAATGGTCAAATAGATATCTCCCAAATCAGTAGGAATAGGAGTGTTTTCAATAATATGGCGGCAATTTAAAGAAATATTATGAGCTTCATCTAAAGAAGCACCACTAAAAAGTATACAAAATTCTTCTCCACCTATTCGCCCAAAATAATCTTGGGGTCTTAAGAATTTATTGGTTTCTTTTACAAAGTGTTTGAGTACTTCATCGCCAATAATATGACCATATTTATCATTAATGTTTTTAAAACGGTCTAAATCCAGCAATAAAAGACTAAACTTCTTTTTATGTTCAATAAAATAGTCGATTTCTGTTTTAACTTTTTCATAAAAATATCGTCTATTATATATTTCAGTTAATGAGTCTATAGTAGCATAATGAAAGATTTTTTCTTCTAGCTTCTTTTTTTCTGTAATATCAAAGATAAAACCACTCCAAATTCTTTGATTTTCAAAAAAATCATCACTGGGAGAAGATGAAAGTTGAAGCCAACGTTCTTTACCATTATTAGGAAGAATAATGCGAATTTCAATAAAAAATCTTGTATTATTCTCATTAGCAATCCTATCGGCTTTAATAATTTTAGGGAGGTCATCTTTATGAACTAGTTTCCAGAAATTATTCATGTCATCTAAAAAAAAGTTTTGGCTTAATCCAAGAACTTCTTTACATTGAGGGCTGACATAAATACAACGAGTCTGACCTGAAGGATACAAAACATACTCATATAAAATAGCAGGAAGTGTTTTAGTAAGCCTCTCATATTTTTGGTTAATATGTTCTAATTGTTTTTTAGTTTCTTCCAAATTTCTAATTAAATTTATCATAAACCATCCTCGCTTAAAAAATTTAAGGAACTTCATAACCTCTATTTGCATCTAAAATTTTAAACCATTGTTTTCTAGTTAGTTTGATATCTAAAGCATTCTTAGCTTCAATAATTCTAGCAATATCTTTAGAACCTGCAATAGGCATAATATTGCTAGGATGATTGCATAGCCACGCATAGGCTATTTCAGAAATTGAAGAAGCTCCTATTTCCATTTGTGTTTCTTCTAAAGCTTTTCTAAGCCTAATATATTTTTCAGTATCTGTTTTAAATAATTTTCCTCCATCTAAAGGAGACCATGCCATAGGTTTAATTCTATGTTTCATAGCATTTTCTATAGCACCATTTTCAAAATTATCATAACAAGCAACAGAAAGTTCTAGTTGATTTGTTATTAGTGGAAAATCTAAGTAAGATTGAAGCATTTCAAATTGACTAGGAGTGAAGTTTGAAACTCCAAAATGCTTTACTTTTCCTAAAGATTTTAACTCTTCAAATGCTTTTTTTACTTCTAGTGGATTCATAAAAACATCTGGACGGTGTATTAAAAGTAAATCTATATAATCAGTTTGTAAACCTTTTAAAGATTTATTTACTGCATACATAATGTGTTCATAAGAAGTATTATAATAATGACCATCATTTTTGGGCATATTTGGATGAACAAATGTAATGCCACATTTTGTAACTAATTCTATTTTACTTCTTAATTCTGGTTTTAGTAAAAGGGCCTTTCCAAAAAGTTCTTCACAAACTCCACCACCATAAATATCTGCATGGTCAAAAGTAGTAATTCCAAGTTTTAGACATTCTTCTATTAGTGCTAAATTTTCTTCAGAAGAATTATTCCAACTTTCTGCTCTCCACCATCCATGTATAATTCTTGAAAATGATAAATCTTTAGTTAATTCGATTCTTTCCATGTATCCTCCAAATGTTTTATATTGAAAATATGCTTAATTTTTATTTTCGACTGAAAATATTACAAACATAAAGTTTGCTTAAAATACAATTTCAACACAAATTATATACCTAAGCTAAGCATTTGTATAGTGATTTTTTATATTTTTTAATAAATAAAATAACCTAAAACAAAGTGTTTTAGGTTACTAAGCAAGTGCTTATTATAATTGAAATCCATAAGGAAGAAGTTCTTCCATACTCATAATTTTATAGTCTTTTTTAAGATTTG